>CBFGNE010000244.1:0-6067 GCA_965649995.1 uncultured Mucilaginibacter sp. | reverse complement strand
CACTTTTTATGATAACTATGTGGAGATGGATTTCGACTTATCCAACATTATGTTCATTGCCACTGCCAACTCTTTAAGTTCTATACAACCGGCCTTGCTGGACCGTATGGAGATCATCGAAGTGAACGGTTACACCATAGAAGAAAAGATAGAGATTGCCAAACGCCACCTGGTGCCCAAGCAGCGCGAAGCGCATGGCTTAAATACCAAGCAGGTGGTGATAAAAAACGAGATAGTAGAAAGGCTGATAGAAGATTACACCCGCGAATCGGGCGTACGTGCGCTGGAGAAACGCATTGGATCGGTAGTACGTGGCGTGGCTAAAAACATCGCCATGGAAGAGGAATACAACCCGGCGGTAACCAAAAAAGATGTGGTGAAAATACTTGGCGCACCTTTTTACGATAAAGACCTTTACGAAAACAACGATATAGCCGGCGTAGTGACTGGCCTGGCCTGGACATCCGTTGGCGGCGATATTTTGTTCATCGAATCGAGCCTGAGCCCCGGTAACGGCAAGCTTACCCTCACCGGCAGCCTTGGCGATGTAATGAAAGAATCGGTAACCATTGCCCTGGCTTATTTAAGGGCACATGCAGGCACATTCGATATTAACCCTAAGTTGTTTGAGCAATGGGATGTGCATGTGCATGTACCGGCCGGCGCTACCCCCAAGGATGGCCCATCGGCAGGCGTAACCATGCTTACTGCCCTTGTTTCGGCATTTACACAGCGCAAACTTAAACCGCATTTGGCCATGACAGGCGAGATAACTCTGCGTGGCCGCGTATTGCCTGTAGGCGGCATTAAAGAGAAAATATTAGCTGCCAAACGCGCCAATATTAAAGAGATCATCCTCTGCAAATCGAACCAGAAAGATATCCTCGAGATAAAAGAAGATTACATAAAGGATCTGCAATTCCACTACGTAACCGATATGAAGGAAGTGGTTGAATTAGCTTTGCTGAACGAAAAAGTAAGCAATGCGTTGGATTTGACGGTGAAAGAGAAAGAAGCCAAGCCTGTGTTGAACTAAGCTTACCATAAATATATTTTTAAAGCAGCGCAATTGTGCTGCTTTTTTTATGGCTGATAATTGCGCTGCAATGCCTAAATTGTGCTAATGCATCTGCTGCCTTCAAAATATTTACCGCTCCTGCTATCGGCCGTGTTTATTTGCCTGGTATTCAATGCATCGGGGCAAAACACCATTAGTGGAACGGTACGGGATGATAAAGGCGAAACGCTCCCCGGCGTAACCGTTTTCTTATCCGGAACCAAATCTATTACCGCTGCTGATAATAACGGCAAATTCAACTTAAAAAACATTGCTCCCGGCTCTTATACGCTTACGGCGAGGTTCATTGGTTTCCAAACGTTTACACGGGTAATTGCCGTTGCAAAAAACCTAACGATTGATGTGAAGCTGCAACCCTCAGTAAGCCAGTTAGCGGAGGTAAAGATCAGCGCCTACTCAGAAGAGTACTATCAAAAGTTCCGTCAATATTTTTTGGGCACTACGGCCAATGCAGAAAAATGCACCATCCTGAATAAGGACGCCCTCCACTTTCATTTTGATAAAGCTACCAATACCCTTACCGTTACTGCCGACGATTTTTTGGAGATAGAGAACAAAGCCCTCGGCTATAAAATAAAATACCTGCTGCAGTCCTTCCGGCTTAATGATGATGAGCAACTCCTGAGCTACCAGGGGCAGTCGGTATTTGAAGAACTAAAACCCTCCACCCCGAAGGAGGCAAAAACATGGAAACAAAACCGGGAAATGGCCTACAAGGGGGCTATCTACCATTTCCTGCGATCGGTTTACATGGGCACTTTAGAAAAAGACGGTTACGCGGTGTATAACATCCTGAATAAAACAAAACCGGGCGAAACAGAAGATAGCAAGCCCATACGCCCCGACCGGAAGCAGCTAACAGCTGATTCGTTAATGAGAGTGATAGATGGCGACTTTAAATCGCTCAACCATACGCAGAGCCTGTTTGTGGTATACACGCATTACGAGCCGGAGGCATATGCTAACACCGGCAGTGAGTACAATGTAAAAATGACCACCAGGTGGAATACCTTCCCAAAAGGGCAATATTCTATGCTAAGCTTTTTGATGCCCGGGATAGTGGTGGATAAGCACGGGTACTATAGTCCGCCAGATGGCCTCGCGGTAGAAGGCCGCATGGCCCGTGAACAAATTGCCGACCTTAACCCGTTGGAATACGGGGATTGAAGCGACGTATCATTAGTAAGTTCTGCTCATCAATTAGCAACATCAAAACGATATTTCTTAAGGCCGAACCGCTTAGGCATTACCAATGTATAGCCAACCAATTTTGGGGTTGAGTATTTGTTGCCGATGCGGGAAAATGTATCGTAGATAACGTATTACCCGCGCCGATATAGGTGATATCGAACAATATTTTTGTACCTGCGGATGCAAAAAACGATTTGCGGATTTGAAACTCCCTGACATGCTCTTTAAGAAAAGTGCGTTCCTCGAATGATGCTACACGCCCAACATTGGCAGCCCAAAATTCATTGTTCCACCAGATCCAATCGCCCCAATTATTGTTGCTGTACTGCCTTTGCCCAAGTTTGGCGGAAGCATGCAGGTTTACCAACCCCGATGCCGTGCTGCAATACATATCAACCATCATATTTTTACCGTCGGGCACTTTTACAGCAATCAATACGTATTCGGCATGCTGCTTAAAATATATTTTCACGCTATCTGCTGCATCCACGCGGCGGGCATCGCTCCATTCCTTATCGGTGATTTTGCCGTCCATCAAAATAGCCTTGCCTTTAGGGATGTTTTGTGCAACTAAGTCGCCCGGGAAGGCAGAAAAAAACAAGAGTAAAAGCAGGCAGGTGTACTTGGCCATTTTTATTGCAGGGTAAGGGGCTTTTTATAGATAACGGTAAATAAAAGTGATCTGCTACAATTATAGTGCGTAATTAAACCAACCCCGGCTTAAACCGCTTTGCCAATAACCCGGTTGCTTTATCCAGATCGATCTCCGCTACTGCTACACCTGCTTCCCCATAAGGCTGGTAAGCAACACACTCCCCTTGCGGACTAACAATGCAGGATGCTGCCTCCTGGTATTTGGTGGCGTAGCCTACGCTGGCAAAGTAAATGGTGTTTTCCATGGCGCGCATCATCATGGCCTTTTCGTAGTAGGGGCTGTGCTTATCGCCCCATTCGGTAAGCTGTAATCCTTCGCTATCGCTACCCGTAAAATGCGGGTGGAAAACCACCTGCGCACCATTCCGGGCCGCCCATCGTACGGATTCGGGGTAGCGGAAACCTTCGTGGCAAATGGTTATGCCGAATTTTAACCCGTCAACCTCAAAAAGGCTGCGCTCGGTACCTGCGCTCCAAATGTTGTCTTCGCTCGGATCCAGTTGGTTTTTGGTTTGATAACCTAAGGCTTCGCCGGTGTTAGATACCACCCAGGCAACATTTAGCAATTCGCCATCCTTATACCAATCCATGGGGATGATAATGCAGATTGCGTTTGCAGCGGCAATTTCGCATACCTTATCCAAAGCTGCCTGCATACTTTGAGGTGTAGCCTTTTCGGCGCCAAAGCCGGGGTAACCAGGCAGGTAGGTTTCGGGGAAACAAACGACCGATGCTTGCTGATCGACGGCTTCTTTAGCTAATTTATCTATCCAATATAAACCATCATCTATTGATTTTGGGTAAGGAGGAGAGGCGACTGCAATCTTCATGATGGACACGAATTTCACGAATAAGGGCGAATTACGCAAATTATTAGTGGTAGCATATCGGCATTTTAACCACAGAGTTCACAGAGAAAGGTACGCAGAGAGGCACAGAGCCATAACGAATTTGTAAAACTCTGCGTCTCTCTGCGCTCAGCGCTTTGCAAATCCTCTGTGGACTCTGTGGTTAAAAAACAATTAAAGGCTCTTCAAATACTTAATCGTTTGCGGTATTTGCTTCGCATGGTCGGGGCTTTCATCTTCAATAAAATAGTGGCGGATGCCTACCGCTTTGGCAGCCTTTAGCACTTCCGGGATATTTATTTGCCCGGTGCCAAGCGCTACATCGTTCTTAATGTCGGTACCGCCGGTAAGGTCGTTAGCTACGCCTTTGCGGATGTCCTTCAGGTGCATCAGCCTCCAGCGGGTTGGGTATTTATACATCAATTGGGCCGGGTCGGCGCCGCCGTGGAAAGCCCAAAGCACATCCATTTCAAACTTCACGTACCGCGGGTCGGTATTCTTTGCAATATAATCAAACAGGGTACCGTCCTCGTAAGGCACAAACTCGTAACCGTGTATGTGGTAGCAAAGCGTTAGGCTGTTGGCTTTGAGCGTGCGCCCGGCTTTGTTCAACCCTGCAACCGCTTTTTTAGCATCATCCAGTGTAAAAGTTCTACCATGCGGCAGCCAGGCCACCATTACATATTGCGAACCCAATATGCCGGCCAAACGCACGGCCTCTAAAGGCTCTTTAGTCAGCACATCATAATCCACCCCGATAGATGGCATACTGATGCCGCGCTTATCCAGCATTTGCCTAAACTTATAAATATCCACGCCCTTTGGGTTGGGGCCTTCCATTTGGGTAATGCCGAGTGCTTTTACGCTATCTAACACAGCTTCCGGCCGCGCAGCGAAGCTGGCACGGTAAGTATAAGCCTGTACGCCAATAGGCGCTGTAAACAGGTTTTGGCCGGTTGGGGCAACCTTTGCCGCCTGTGGCACTTTGCAGCCCGCTATTGCAAGTGCGCCTAAAATATATAGGAATGATATTTTTTTCATACTGTATTTGATAATAAAAATTAAAGTTTTTTGTTTTAAACGCCCCGGCGTTCATTATTTAATACGTTTAAACTTAGCTATTTAAAAGCTGTTTGCTTTGCGCAACTGTTAAGCCAATATTAATGCATTATAATGACAATATGTTTAAACACAATTCAGATAAATCCTTACCTTTGCGTGCTCAATACCAAGCATGAGCGATTCGATAAAGCATGAGTGCGGAGTAGCATTTATCCGCCTTTTAAAGCCGTTATCCTTTTACCAAAAAAAGTACGGCACGGCGCTGTACGGCATAAACAAACTATACCTTTTAATGGAAAAACAGCATAACCGCGGGCAGGATGGCGCGGGCGTTGCTACCATTAAACTGGATATTGAACCCGGGAAACGATACATCAGCCGGCACCGGTCGATGGCATCAAACGCGGTGGCCGATATCTTCGAGTATATACAGAAGAAGTTTGCCGATATAGAGAAAGAGCAGCCCGAAAAAATGAAGGATGCCGAATGGCTCAAAGAACATGTAAGCTTTACCGGCGAAGTTCTTTTGGGCCATTTGCGTTATGGTACGCACGGCAAAAATAGTATAGAAAGCTGCCACCCCTTTTTACGCCAAAACAACTGGATGACGCGTAACCTGGTTATTGCCGGTAACTTCAACATGACTAATGTTGATGAACTGCTGCAGCAACTGTACGACCTTGGCCAGCACCCTAAAGAGCAAGCCGACACCATTACCGTGCTGGAAAAAATGGGCCACTTCATCGATACGGAGAACCAGGGCCTTTTTGACCAGTATAAACGCGAAGGGCTGGATGATAACCGCGAGATAAGCAAGCTGATAGCCAACGATATGGATGTGGCGAAGATTCTGCGGAAATCGGCCAAGAACTGGGACGGTGGTTACACCATAGCCGGTATTTTGGGGCACGGCGATGCATTTGTAATGCGCGACCCCGTTGGCATACGCCCCGCTTACTACTATTATAACGACGAAATTGTAGTGGCCGCTTCTGAGCGCCCTGCTATACAAACTGCCTTTAATATTCCTATTGGCGAAGTAAGGGAGATTCGCCCCGGCCATGCGCTTATTGTTAAGAAGAACGGCAAGATTACCGAGGAGATGTTTAGCGAGCCGAAGGAGCAAAAGTCCTGCTCGTTCGAGCGCATCTACTTCTCGCGCGGCAGCGATGCCTCTATCTACCGCGAGCGTAAACAATTAGGTCGTTTATTAAGCGATAAAGTGTTGCAGGCA
>CBFGNE010000243.1:0-6071 GCA_965649995.1 uncultured Mucilaginibacter sp. | reverse complement strand
TTGAAGATGCTTTAAAAGATGGAGAGATAACGATTGATGAAAGTAAAAGAAAAATCATTTCAGCAAATGGCGACGGTGAAATTTTCCTATAAAAAAATATAAAATGAGAAGTAAAGTTGCACAAAGGATACTGGATGAAACGCCCGAAGAAGTACGCATTTTTGTACGTCAATACACAGATATCGTGGTGAGAATTAACGAGATCCTGCAAGAAAAAGGCTATACCCAAAAAGATTTGGCAACTAAAATGAATAAAAAGCCATCTGAGATTAACAAATGGCTTAAAGGGCATCACAACCTGACACTTAAAACGCTTGCCAAACTGGAGGCCGAATTAGGAGAGCCATTGATATATACTACACGTGAGCACGTTCGCGCGCATGCTTAATGCTAATTACATAAGTTGATAACGCGTCGAATTTTCACATATCGGCAAACGTCCCTGTCGGGATTGACACTGCTCGCTCTTTATATCATGCTTAGCCTAATGAACTATTGAACCAATGAACTACCGAACAATTCCGCCAACTTATCATTTAAATCATCCCCTCTTAGGTTTTTGGCGATGATCTTTCCGTTAGGGTCTATCAAAAAGTTTTGAGGGATGCCTTTTACCGCGTACAGGTTTGGTACTTTGCTGTTAGTGTATTGAAGGTCGGACAGCTGCGTCCAGGTGAGGCCGTCGTGATGGATGGCGTTGAGCCAGGCTTTTTTGGCTCCAGGCCTATCCGAGGAGATGCCCACTATAGTAAAGTTTCTATCTTTATACTTCGCGTAAGCTCTCACCACGTTCGGGTTCTCCTCGCGGCATGGGCCACACCAGGATGCCCAAAAATCAATAAGCACATATTTACCGCGGAAAGATGACAGGCTTACCATTTTGCCTGCGGTATCAGCTTCGGCAAATTCAGGGGCGGTTGCGCCGATGGCAACGGCTTTTATTTTTGGCAGCAGCGCACCAAACTTTTTCCCGTCCGGCGAATCCTTTATCTCCGATGTAAACGATTCGTAAAGCGGGGCGATTTCCGCATAATCAGAACTATAGGCAACGGATTGCAAAAGGGTAAGGCTGATGTACGAATCGGGATGATCCTTTATAAATTGCTTATTAATTGCTTTCGATTTGTCGCTTATTGCCTTTTCTTCCAGTTTAAACTGCTTGATAAAGGCTTCCGATTTTGCAGCCTCTCCGGCTTCTCTTGCCCGGGCATCCAGCGCGTCGTAGCCATCGTCAATCACTTTTACCGCTGCAAGGTATAATTCATTTTCCCTGTTGGTTTTGGGGCCATCTATTGTGGCGTGCGCCAGCAAATCGGCGGTGGCTACGTTTACAACACCCGGCTCCAGGTACACGGGGTGCGAATCTTTCGATGAGCCTATGCCTGATGCTGTCGGGTTAAACCAAAGCCTTGCACTAACCGGCGTATTGCCCGCATCGCCTTTAAACCGGAATTCCCCATCCTTTAGGGTAACAGAATCGGTAACCGATCTGCCGTCTTTTTTATATTGCAGGTAAACTTTGGCAGGCTTATTAAATGTACCAATATTGCCCTGTACAGTATATTTTGTATCCTGTGCAAAAAGCAGTGCCGGTATAAATGCTATTCCGCCTAACAGTAGTTTCTTCATGGCCGAGCTTTATAAATTTAGTTTAGTTTCGCGTTTGTTGGTGTTGTTGCCAACAAATATACGGATGCCTTTGGTTAACTTAACGTAGCGGCATAACTTTAGTCCGGACGCGATTGCGTTTGCAAAATAACCAATTATAGATCATTTGAAAACGTCGCGGCTTGTTGGTTACGACACCAAAAACGGCGAGAACAACGGCTGAATGTTGCTACAGTTGCCTATTTAGCCAAATAGTAAGACGGTAAGGAATGCCTTATATAAAAAGAAAATGAATGATGAGGGTAACAATAACCATCTTTTTAATTGTATTTGCCACCGGGATATCCTGTAAAACGGCAAAGCCGCTACAAACGCCGGCGCCGCAATTCCTGTCGAAAAGTAAAATTGATACTTCAAGGCATCACTATGGCCAGCATCTCGAGTTGAAATTTATCTTTCCGCCAGATGCCAAACCCGGAGTTTTTTATACCCTTGGAGATGAAGATGGATTCAGCGCCCGTTATTCTAAAGTACAAAAAATGCGGATATTAAAAGAATACTTAACATTTAACGGGGATACAACAAAAAGCGATAAGCAGTACTACTTTTTTAAATATACGCATCCGCAGGACAGAGAGCATTTCACAATTCAGATAGAGGCCCTTTTTTCAATTACAAGAATGTTTGTTCGCGGCTATCCACCACTGCAACCTAAACTAATCGACAAAAATACGGGCATTGTACTTAATAATGATCAAACTGCCATTGATGATATTTACCTGATATACAAGCGTTGGCTTCAAAATAACATTCGTAATGACTTTAATGATTTTGCCCTCCCTTTAGAAAATACAAAGTACCAATGGGTGGGGCAAAGCGTGGAAATGAAAAAGTACACCTCAAATAGATGGTGGAAACAAACTGTCAAAATCAAATCAAAGAAACGATAAATATCACGTTAGAGGCTTTGCAGCTTGATGGTGACGACACCAAAAAACCGCTGAAAGCGAAAAGGCGGAACTGCACATGCCATTCCGCCTTTTTAATGACTCAATGACCCAATGAGCAATTATATCTTCCCCAACAACTCTTCCAGCTTATCATCAAGCGCATCGCCACGAAGGTTTTTGGCTACTATTTTCCCCTGCGGGTCTATCAGGAAATTTTGAGGGATGGCATGCACGCCGTAAAGCGTAGCCGCCATATTTTGCCAAAATTTAAGGTCGGATACCTGCGTCCATTCCAGGTGGTCGTTTTTTATGGCCGCAAGCCAGGCATCTTTAGCGGTTTCCTTATCTAAGGATACGCCCAATATGGTGAAGTTTTTACCCTTATATTTATGATAGTTGCGCACTACATTGGGGTTTTCCTGGCGGCACGGGCCGCACCACGATGCCCAAAAATCAATCAACACGTACTTACCGCGAAAAGATGACAGTTGCACCGGCTTGCCGTTTACATCGTTCTGTATAAAATCAGGCGCTATAGAACCAATGGCCGTTATTTTCAATTTATCAAGCGAGTAGCGCAATTGCCTGCCCTCGTCAGAGTTTTTCAAATCGTCAGATAAGGCGTTAAATATCGGTTCCACCTCTGCCACATCCGGCGAAGGGCCGCTTACGCTGGCTAATGCCATCAGGCTAAGGTAACTATCGGTATTAGCCGATATAAAATTCTTTAGTAATGTACGTTGCTCGTTTTGCAGGGCAGCGTATTTTTCCTGCATACTGTTTTGGAAAGCCGCAGATTGCTGCTGCGCCGGTGTTGCTGCCTGCGCCTCTTTATTTAAGGCTTTCGCCTTTTCGTATATCGGTTTTAAAGCCGCCTTTAATTTAGCATCATCGTCGTTTGTTTTAGAACCGGTGATCTTTGCTTTTTTAAGGGAATCGGCAGATGTGAGGGTCATCGTGCCTTTGTCGATAAATAAACCTAAATAATCAGTCGACTTTGATGGCCCGCTGCTTTCATTAAAATTTTGCGCAACAAATTTAGTAAAGCCAATCCCCTTCGCATCAATAAAAAGGGTAGCGTTCACGGGGTTCGTTACCGTGCCGGTAAAGGTAAATTCGCCATTTATAATTTTGGCCGAATCGGTAACCGTATTAGCGCCCAAACGGTAGGCCAGGAATGCCTGCGCGGGCGTATTATACTTGCCAACCTTTGCATTTATGGTAAAAGGCTGCGCATTTTGTGCAAATGCCACTGCCGGAAAAAACGCCAGCAGGCATAAAAAAGTTCTGTTCATTTATAAAATCGTAAAAGTACATAACGGCTAAAAGGCTAATCAATTGCCAATCAGTTCAATTTTTGGTAGGTTCGCCACCACAGGTCGGGCATATCGCCACTGCGGGCGGTCTTATAATCCTCGTACCGGCAGGGCACTAAATGGTAGCGTTCGTTTTTCGATCCGCCTGTTGGGTAAGGCACCTGCAACCACCAGCGGTCGCTTTTTTTGCTTTTCACAAACACCAGTTCGTGCTCTTCGTGCTTCAGGCTGGTTTTGTAAATAAGGTATTGCGATTTTGGGTTGAGCGGAAAATCCTTTTTGCGGTTATAAAAGCCATCAATAAAATACCATATCATTTGCGATAGCAGCATGGCGGTTTGCCCGTTGTTGTCATAAGCAGGGTTAAATTCATAAAACCCTATCGAGGTAAGTTTATCGTTAAAGCCGGCGTAGCGGCATAACTGGCAGGCATCCTCGCCATAAAAACCATTTGGCTTGGCGTTGGCATTACCCACCGCATCTGATGAGCGGATGGCCCCCATATCAAAACTTACCATATTGGCGTTGCGTATTACGGGCTCGGCAACGGTGATATTGCCGGCAAGCTCGCCCAGGCGGTGTACATCAAAGTACAGTTTATTCATTACGCGCAAACTCTCCTGGCTGGCAAAGTAGGTTTGGTAACCCAGGTTGCTAAAATTGAAGAGGTAGTTTGGCTCGTGCAGGAATATTTTGTTGAGGTAAGCGATGGAGTTTGTTTCTATGCTGTCGCCAAAGCCATCGTCATCCAAATCGAAATGCGAATCAACTACCAGCACATCTACCCTTTGTTCCAGGTTTTCGTAACCCAGGTACTGGGCGTAGGTAAGGTCCTGCCCGCCGCCGATAATAACCGGGACGATATCTTTTTTGATCAATTCCTCTACCACCGTTTTAAGCGCAAAATAAGTATCGGTCACTTTTTCGCCACGGGTAATGTTGCCGAGGTCTACTATCTTGGTGTTGTACCCCCCTTCGTTCAGCGCGTATAATTTCTCGCGTACATAATCCGGGCCTAAAGCGCAGCCGGCGTTATTGATGGCGTTGCGGTCTTCCAAAACACCAATGATCGCTATATCTATTTTCTGTTCCAGGTCGGGGAATGCAACGGAGTGGTGGTCTATCCTGTCGCCCAGCTGGCTGGTATAAAACCCGTCTTTAGGCGTTATTTTCTTTAGGTCGATAGGGGTGAAGAAATCGGATAAAGACATGTTATTGATGTGCAAATTTCAGATGTGCAAATGTGCAGAAAAAAACAGATGTGCCGATGTTTTATGTTGGTTTTTAACCACAGAGTACACGGAGGCGGCGCAGCGTTGCACAGGGCTTTGCAAATTGGATTAGGGGTTTGTAACATTCGGTTTATTTATAAAAACTCCCATCAGCATCAATAGCTCTGCGTTTTTCTCTGTGTTACTCTGCGCGCTCTGCGGTTAAAACTCACCATCCAATTTGCACATTAATTCACATATTTGCATAATGATATTAGTAACTGGTGCAACAGGTTTTTTAGGGGCCGAACTGGCAAAGGAGCTTATCCTGCGCGGGCACAGCATCCGTTGCACTAAACGCGGCAGCTCTACCATTCCCGAAATATTGATACCCTACCCCGCCAAAATAGAATGGGTAGAAGCCGACCTGATGGATGCCTTTGCTTTGGAGGCCGCGCTGGACGGCGTAACGCAGGTTTACAACTGCGCTGCATGGGTATCTTTAAAAGCAGCGGATAAGGACCCGATGATACGCACCAATGTTACCGGCACGGGCTATCTGGTAGACCTTTGTACCGAAAAAGGCATCCGGGTAGTGCATACCAGTTCGGTAGCTGCAGTAGGCGAAGCCAAACCCGGCGAATTTATTAACGAAAACCACCACCTTGACCCTACACTGGAGAGCGACGGGTATGCGATATCGAAACTGGAAAGCGAGATGGAAGTGTGGCGTGGTATTGCCGAGGGGCTGGATGCCGTGATTGTAAACCCAACCATCATTATTGGCGCAAGTGCCGGTATTGAAGGCAGCGGGCAGATCTTCGAGACCGTACGCAAAGGATTAAAATTTTATACCAAAGGCACCATGGGTTTTGTGGATGTGCAGGACGTTGCCAAATGTATGATAGCACTGATGGAAAGCGGCATCAGTGGCGAGCGGTATATTATCAATGCCGGGAACCGCCCCTACCAACAGCTATTTACCG
>CBFGNE010000242.1:0-6072 GCA_965649995.1 uncultured Mucilaginibacter sp. | reverse complement strand
CGTGGCTAAGCGCGAGAACATGATTGACGTTGGCTTGCTGGAATTCTGCATCCGCGAGGACTTGAACAAAACCGCATGGCGCCGTATGGCCGTGCTCGACCCGGTGAAGCTGGTGATAACCAACTACCCCGAAGGACAGGAAGAAACCTTCCATGGCGAGAACAACCCCGAGGCAGAAGGTGGCGACGGCAGCCGCGAGTTTCCGTTTGGGCGCGAAATTTGGATAGAGCGCGAGGACTTTATGGAAGTGCCTGCCAAGAAATACTTCCGCCTGAGTATTGGCGGCATGGTGCGCCTAAAAAATGCTTACATTATTAAAGGCGAAAGTGTGGTGAAGGACGCGGATGGCAATATCACCGAGATCCACTGCACGTACATCCCCGAATCGCAAAGCGGGAACGATACCAGCGGCATCAACGTAAAAGGCACCATCCACTGGGTGAGCGTAGCACACGGCAAAACCGCCGAAGTGCGCTTGTACGACCGCCTCTTCCAGGTGGAAGACCCCAGCAACGAGGACGGCGACTTTAAAGAGTACATAAACCCCAACAGCCTGCAGGTATTAACCACAGCCTATATAGAACCCGACCTGGCCAACGCCAAAATTGGCACGCCGGTACAGTTTATGCGTAAAGGTTATTTCACGCTCGATAAAAACTCAACGCCCGATAAACTGGTGTTTAACCGTACGGTTACACTGAAGGATGGGTGGGTGAAAAAGTAATTTGCAGTAGGCAGTTTGCTTAGTTAGCAGTTGCTGGATTGTGTATTGAAAATTTAAGCTTGTCGGTAATACGGCAAGCTTTTTTTATTTCATTACCTTTCTTTCGCAAATACCTACATTTAATGCAACCTCAACCACATGAAAAAGCACCTGTTCACGCTCCTCTTATTTGCCAGCTCTGTGTTTGCTTTTGCACAACATACAACCGCCTACAGAAAAAACTTTGTGAAAAAGGGTGAAAGCATATCTGCTTTACAACTAAGCAATGATTTAAATATGGTTGTGGTGCACACCAAAAAAAACACTTTTAAATTATATGCCGTCGACTTTCAGTTAAGAACCATTTGGAAAACCACCATAAAAGAAGTTGTTGTGGCAAGCGGTTTATTTAAGGGTAATATATTGCTTGTTACCAGTCCCGATTCAGAAGATCATGTATACAAATACAGTTACAATGGTTATCTCATCAATCAGGCTTCCGGTAAGGTATTGCTCAAAAGGGAGCTTTATAAGCATGCGTCGAAGTACGAGGAAATTGCCTATCCATTTATAGCGCGTGATGGGGCTTTTTTTAAAATGATGATGCGCACCAGGGCGTTGGAAGCGTACCAAAGCAAGAATACTAAAGAATACAATCAGTCTTCAGCTTTTAAGGTGTTAAGTTTCGATGATAAATTGCAAGTAACACAAAGCTTCAAAGCCGGCGATGATGGCGGAGAGTATGCCGGTTCGGATGTAAATACCAAAGGCGATTTAATTTTAGCCCTCTTAAAAAACGAGGGGCGGCTCATGACGGTATATAAATATGATGCTGACGATGTAAACAACCCTAAAATAATCCGGGAAGCCGTAGACGTTTACGAACGGTACAACTTCGCCCCCAATAATATTGCCCAGCCAGGTATCTATCCGTCTGCATTGGATAGCAATATAGCCTACCATGGGTGGGTTTATAAAAATTTCGACAAAAAGATAGCCCTGAATATTAGCAAACTCAATTTCGCCACTAATACTGTCACTTCGGTAAACAAAATAATCGACAGGCAATATTTGTTAACGGTTAAAATGCGGAATGATACTATTTATCGAAATTACGACAATGGGGCTAAATATGGCGCACCCGAAGGATACGGCTTGCGTTACCTAAGCGACGAGAGCGGTACGCTTATCAGCAGCATTAATTGTGCGCTGGTTTACGGTGGCATTCATGAGCCGCTTTATATACGGGAAACCTCGCCCATAATTACAGCTTACGATAGCAGTATGAAAGAAAAATACCAAAAAGTAGTACAGGTAAGTTATGAAAACACAGATGATTATGCCCCTACCTGCTACCGGGCGAGCGGCAAAACATTAAAGGTTGTTGCAAACCATGGCGAGTTTTTTTTTAATACATGGTATTATGAATTAGATACTGCTACTGGTGATTGGACGCGTTTTTCGCGCCTGTTTCGCCCAACAGCAAAACAACGCGATTTTCCGGATGGCAATAGTATTCTTTGGTATAACGAAGGTTTTTTGGTGCCTTATTTGCAGCAGAAGCTATATCCGTATTCTAAAGTTTCACTACAGCAAATAAGCTGGCAGTAAGGGCATTAACGCTATTACAAGGTGGTAGCCCCACCCCCTCCCCGGTAGGGAGCTATTAGGCGAAAGGTTTTAGGGCTTTTCGCCTTTTTTCTCCTTTCTTCACGCGTCATTGCGAGGAACGAAGCAATCTCTAAGCTTTGCTAACAGCAATACGGGTTTTCGAACTGCTTATTGTTTAAATGAAGGCATCGTCCCGCTCATTCGCCGCGGAGGCTACTTCTTTTCTCTTGAAAGAAAAGAAGCAAAAGTTCAAGACAAAAAAATGCTTCCCCCCGCAGGCATCTACCCACGCCCCGCTTTTTTGTCAGCCCCGCGCTTCTTCTAATGCGCGCCATCAGCTTTTATTTTAAGAACGGCAGCAGGGAAGCTTCGGGTGAAAGCGGGCAGAACGTGGTGGGTTGTGGGCGGGAAGGGCATAGTGAATGTTTGCTGAAGCGCGGGGACTGGCGGGGCGCAGCAAAGCGCAAATTTTCCCAGCCCGTGGTTCTGCTCGCTTTGCAGGGTAAAGGCCCGTGCGGCAAAGAAGCCTCCCTGCTGCCTTGATTTTTGGTTACTTTTTATCAAGAAAAAGTAACAGCCCTCCGCGGCGAATGAGCGGAACGATGCTTTCATTTAAGCCTAAATCCGTTAAAAAATGGAAACCAACTGCTAACTGCCCACCGCAAACTGCCAACTGCCCCTAATACTTCCTATACACATTAAACAACACATCCATATCGCAGCAGCTTAGCACCGGCAGGTCGTCGGTTTGTACAAAGTGGCGCTTAAAGGCGCTGATGGCGGCGGGGAGGTTGCTGGTATCGTAGCCAATAAGGCGCAGGGCGGTTACATAATCAAAATTATCCGGCGCGGGTTGCTGCTCTACATCTGCCCATTGACCGTAGCCTTTTTGCGCTAACACAGCCCAGGGGAACAGGATGCCCGGGTCGGGTTTGCGGGGAGGGGCAATGTCGGCATGGCCGATGAAGTTATTGGTTGGGATATTGTACACCTTTTTTAGTTGCGCTAATAGCAGCAACAGGCTTTTCATCTGCGCCGGGGCGAAGGGTTCTTTACCCGTATTATCCAGTTCTATCCCTATCGAGCAACTGTTCATATCCGTTACGCTGCCCCATTTGCTTAGGCCTGCATGCCAGGCGCGCAGGTAATCATTCAGCATATGTACAATTTTGCCGTCTTTACTAATTACGTAATGGGCGCTCACCTGCGGTTTTACCAGCGTAAAAGTTTTTAGCGTTTGCGCTAAGGAGTCCTGCGCGGTGTAATGTATAATTACATAGTTGGGCTTGCGCAGGTTAAAGTTTACCGTACCCACCCACTCGCTGGCAATAGGCTTGCCCAGGCTATCCAGCAGGGCAACCGTGTCCTGCTTTTGTACAACAGCTATCAGGCTATCGGTTGTGGTGGCGTAAACCTTATTAGTAGCCTCGAAAGGTTTGATAACCTTTGGCGAGCACGACGACAAGATAACAGCGGCGAGGAGGAGGAAGTAAGCGTTTTTCATGTATCGGTAAAAATAGGGAAATATGCTTTAGTAACATATAAAGGGGGTTTTAGTTCGGTGGTGTGTATACCGTGCCTTTCTTCCCCCATTTTTACGCCCTGTTACAATGTCGCCGCAGGGTCTCTCGAAGAGGACCCTGCGCTTCGGGACGGTGGCCGTTCGTTCGGGAAAAAACATCGGCTCCGCAGGGTCCTTCTCAAGAGACCCTGCGGGGACATAACATGCCGGGGCCGGTTTAGAATTGGGTACCGGCACAGCGCCCCGACAGTGCCCTTCGGTCAATTCTTTAACTGGTGTGTTAGTTGCTTGTTGATGAGTTTTATCCATACGCCGTAACCCTGTTGATTAAGATGAAGTCCATCGGGCTTTGCATACTTCACGTCCAGGTCTCCTTTTTTATCTTTAACCCATTTATTTAAATCGATGTAAGTGTAATCGGCCGCACCCGTATGCCGCATTAATTGACCGTTTATAAAATTTATCTGCTTGTTTTTATGATACGATGCCGGATACTCTGTTTTCACATTATCGTTTGTTGGTAAAATACTTGTAACGTAAACCTTTGTGCCGGGCGAGTTTTTGTGAACCTGTTTCACAATTGACAGCATGTTTTTTATGATGATTTGTTGAGGAATGTTTTGAGAGATATCATTTATTCCAATTTCGATAAAAAGCCTCTCCGGCTTACGAATCATGACGTCGTTCAAACGGGCTAAAACACCATAAGTATTGTCGCCTGCAATCCCCCTGTTAATTACTGTCGAATCGCCTAAAAGCTTACCCCAGTCGCCAAATTGCGTTAAACTATTCCCTAAAAATATAATTTTATATTTCACTACCTTTTCGCTGTTAAAAGCAGCTACGCGCTTTTGGTAATATTCTTTTGCATAACGTATGGTATCGTACCTTATATTTTGCCCAATTGCGGCAACCGATGGCAGGCAAAAAAATAGCAGCAGGCTTAGTTTTTTGGTATAACGCGCGGCAGTAAAAATTAAGTTTGTTGTGTTTTTTATTCCCATATAAATTCCTGATTGATTTTAAATTTTTAGCTGTTCTTTTGCCCTCGGCCTTTGAGTGTTCAAAACAAGCGGCCATGTCTGCATCGCGAGTTAACTCACCCCGACGGCACTATCGTGCGTCGACCCTCTCTTTCTGCGAAAAAGAGGGTAAAACTTTGTCCTACAACCTCTTTCCGCTTGCGGAGAGAGGGTCGGGCAGCGATAGCGTACCCGGGGTGAGTCAGATATGCGAGCGATAAGAAACGAATTTCAAGGTTTCGAACACCCAAGCTTTTGAACCCATAACGGCTGCAAGGATATGTTTTTAAACGAATGATAAATGTGCGTAAATGATCAATTATCACAGGCCACCAAAACAAACGGATACATTTCAATGTCGCCGCAGGGTCTCTCGGAGAGGACCCTGCGCTTCGGGACGGTGACCGTTCGTTCGGGAAAAAACATCGGCTCCGCAGGGTCCTTTTCAAGAGACCCTACGGGGACAGTAGGAGCGCGGGGAACGTCAGAGCGGGCGGGGCGGGCGTATGGTGTGAATAACGGTTTGTCTTAATCACAATCTGCGGAGACAGCAAAAAATACCGTTAAAACACGGTAGCTTGTTTCAACCGCATGTTATATCTTTAGCTGTTGTTATTGCAACAACAAGCTTCTAAATAATTCCTTAACCTAACACACCGTATCATGTCATTACAAAAAACCGTTATTTATCCCAATCAAAACCCAAGCGGCGTTATTGCCCAACCTATTTTAAAATTCGTAGTGCTTGGCAATCATCCGGCCTTAGTAACCAATGCCGACCAACTTGCCCAACACCCCGTTGGGATAAACCGGGCGGTAATATGGTTTAGAACATTGCCCGGTAACCTTAACCATTATTTCCATGGCGTGCCGGCCGATCTCGGTAATGTAATAGCGTTTTCCTGCTCCACCTTAAATAAGGTTGCAGATATAATTTATGCAAACGAAGACGCCGACCTGCTGCGCATTATGGAAGCTTATACAAATGCCGGTTTAGCCGAATACAATTAAAACACGGAGGTTATAACCATGAAAAAAATACTACTGCTGCTGATCCTTATGCCCGGAAGCCTTTACGTGGCGCGGGCGCAAAATTTTACAGTTACCGAAAAATATAACAGCACCCAAACAAAGCTAATTACAGGGCCAACCGCTATAGTTGATATCAACTCCGACCTGGAAGTTAAACTGAACAAGGATAACATCACCGCATA
>CBFGNE010000241.1:0-6079 GCA_965649995.1 uncultured Mucilaginibacter sp. | reverse complement strand
CAAAACGCGATCACATGCTCGGGGTGGCTGGAGGATAGGCTGAAGTACTTTCTTATATCAGTAGAAAATTGAACAGCGCCACGAGAGCTTCCCATCCACGTTTGGTTTACCCTAAAACCGGCATCGGCATACAAGCCTTTGTAAGGTCGGTTCTGGTTATCGCGGGTAGTGTACTGCACGTTAAACAACAGCCCGTTTGCCTGGTAGCTGCCATCGCTAAAAACGTGGCGCTCGTTATAAATGCTATAAGGCGTTAAACCGGTAGATTTGGTATCCTCGATGTTGCTACGGATATCAAACGATACACCTGCGCCTACAAACAAGTTTTTCTGAACCTCTTTATACACTTTTTCCCTGATGTTGAAATAGAAGGAGTGGAGTGCGCGGCCCGTGCGTTCGGCATTTGCCAGCACCTGGTCTTCGGCACTACCGTTATTTGCCTCGGCAATACCTAAGCCATAATCGGGCGATACGGTTTTGGCTGCTACTAAATTCCCCTGAAAATTCCACTTATTACCCGGCGTATACACGTTATGGTTTACATAAAAATAAATGATGCCCTTAGTGGTAATAGAAGCGGATGTGGCCGCCACTGACAATAAGGTGTTGGGGTCGTTGCCCAATTTACGCCCGGCAACTGCCTTTATGCCAAGCTGCGAGCCAATACTTGGGTTTGAAGCGATGTTTGGAATTATGGTGATACCCGACGGCTTCTTAAAAACACTGTCGGGTTTGCGTTTAGGGTGAAAGATATCTTTGAATAAGTCGCCCACGTCGTACTGCTGTTGCAGTTCAAGTTGTTGGTTGTTTTGCTGCTTTAGCTCCATTGTTTTCATCCTGGCGCCTTTTATGGTGTCGGCAGGGGTGGGCTGCACTTGGGCAAACACATGGCAGGTACCCAGTGTGAGCATTAAAAATAGTGAAACTACCCGTTTGCGGTTTATATCTGAATGTTTATTAATCAAAGCGTTGGTTTTAAATACAGCCTGTTTTTAACAACAATGCAGTTTTAAAACCGAAATGACAACGGAAATGTTTGTGTGTGTAGCCGACTTGTTACGCCGGTGTGACAGAGTTTTGCTTTATGGATATCGAATAGGGTGGAATAACAAAGGCAGATTATTGCTGTATTACGTTTATTTGTCCATCAGTTTAACCCAGGCATTTACCATTTTTTCAATCAGGTCTTTGTTTGCCGTTACCTGATCCATGGAATAAAACTTTGCATAGGTTTTCCCCTTGGTGGCTTCTTCAAGAACGTCGGATTTGATGTTGAGAAGCTCCCCTTTGTGAAAGATAAGCGCAACGTAGTTTTTTATCCTCGGGTTGAAGGTAGCCAGTTCTTCTTTGTAAAAAAAGCTTGGACACCCCATTTTACGTCTTCTTCTATTTTAGGATTGGCATTGATAATGATAGCCCTGACGGCTTCGAGTTCTGCTTTCAGCGGGTGTTCCAGTTTAAATATAAACTCATCAACTTTCTTTGTATTGCTCATATGGTTGGGTGTTAATTGTTATTGCAAATATCAAAACCTTTTTTCCAGGCAAACAGGTGTACAAACGACAAATAAGGGGTTGATTGGGACTATTTGCGCAAAACCAAATAGGATGCGGCAACTCTTTATCGCCAGGAAAATATACCGGCTACAGTCAATCTTCCATAAAACCATCTTATTTTGACAGGGAAAAACAGCCCTGGTATACGATGCGGTACGGCAAAATGTAATCCATCGCATAACCAATCCCTTAAAATCCTTAATTTAGCCTTTGATGAATAAGGATACCATAGACAGAGCCGACCGTAAGAAGAAAATATTTGTGCTGGATACCTCGGTTATCCTTTACGACCATAACGCTTTCGAAAATTTCCAGGAGCATGATGTGGCCATCCCCATACAGGTGCTGGAAGAGCTGGATAACATGAAAAGCGGTAACGATACCCGCAACTTTGAGGCACGCAGCTTCATTCGGCTGATGGATGACATCTCTAAAAACCAACTTATCAACCAATGGATACCGCTGAATGGCAAAAGCAAGGGCAGCTTTAAAGTCATCATGGATGTAAAAAACAGTAGCGCCGATGCTGAAGAAGTTTTTGGATCAGACAAGATAGACCATCGTATATTAAACGCCGCCCTGGGCGTGCAATTTGAGAATCCCGACAAAAAGGTGATACTGGTATCGAAAGATATTTGCCTCCGCCTTAAAGCAAAATCGCTGAATCTTTATGCCGAGGATTACGAAACTGGTAAGGTAAAGAATATTGAAGAGCTATACAGCGGCAAAACGGTGCTGAATAAAGTAACCGAAAAGCTGATGGGCAAGCT
This sequence comes from uncultured Mucilaginibacter sp., assembly GCA_965649995.1. GTDB lineage: Bacteria > Bacteroidota > Bacteroidia > Sphingobacteriales > Sphingobacteriaceae > Mucilaginibacter. The sequence goes on along the minus strand of CBFGNE010000241.1, from coordinate 3,753 downwards.
TAATAAAAATGACAACCTGCCCGTAGCCGAATTTGATATACAGCCCCAAAGCAACCAGTTTTTTGTACTGAACAGTAAGAATGGTACCGCATCTGCCTTTTACAACAAACAAACTGGCCTGGTAGAAAGGGTTACCGAGCAGCCGGTGTTAAACATCCACCCGCGCAACCTGGAGCAGGCCTTTGCCATACATGCCCTGCTACACCCCGATATTAAGCTGGTTACCATACAGGGCAATGCAGGCACAGGCAAAACCTTGTTGGCACTTGCCAGCGCGCTGGAACAACGCAAGCACTACCGGCAGATATTCGTTACCCGCCCTATAGTGCCGCTTAGCAATAAGGACATCGGCTTTTTGCCCGGCGATATAAAATCTAAAATAGACCCTTACATGGCGCCTATTTGGGATAACCTTAAATTTATTAAAGACCAGTTTGCCGATGACGAGAAGATGCAGAATAAGATAGACGAACTGGTATCGAACGATAAGATCTCCATCACCCCGTTGGCTTTCATCCGCGGGCGCACATTAGCCAAAATATTTTTTATTGTGGATGAAGCGCAGAACCTTACCCCGCACGAGGTAAAAACCATCATCTCCCGCGCCGGCGAAAACAGCAAATTTGTGTTTACCGGTGATATTTACCAGATAGATACCCCATACCTGGATGCCGAGAGTAATGGGCTATCGTATTTAATAGACAAAGCAAAGGGGCACCCGCTGTACGCGCACATCACCCTGCAAAAGGGCGAGCGGAGCGAATTGGCAAATTTAGCTACGGAGTTGTTGTAAGCAATACCATATTGCCGTTGCATCGAGGTACGAAGCAATCTCCTGATAAGCAGGGCGGTGTGCAAAGCTTAGAGATTGCTTCGTACCTCGCAAAGACGTTGCTGAAAAGCTCTCTACCTCAAAATATTCTCCGTAACCTTTGCAATATCCACCGTTATTTTATTGATAAAGCCGAGCTGTTCTTTCATCAACACGTCTTCGGCGGTTAAAGGGGCAGGGCTAACATCAGCCGCTTTAACGGTTTCAGTAGGTTCCACAACCGGCGTCGGCATTTCGCCGCTTAGTTTCTTATTGGTTTCTTTTAAAACTGCAATACTGCGTTTTACAAGTTTCAGCGTATCGGCATGGGGTTGCTGCGGCCCGGTTTTGATGAGGGCCGACGCGATGTTAGCTGTATACGATGCCAAAATATGGTTAAGCACCACAAATTTATGGATGTCTTTAATATTGTGCTGTTTACTTTTCGGCTCGGAGGTCATGCGCTCGAAGGTGGCAGATAAGTTGGCCGAATTTACAAACACATCCTTACGGGCAAGCTTGTAATCGGTAATTAACACCGGCTTGCCGGCAATACTTTCTGATACCTTGCGCAGGTAGTTGATGTTGGCTGTTATTACTGCTTTCAGGTCGTGCTGTATCTGCTGAAACTCCCAGGTAGGGAAGATGAGATAGCTGGCAATAAACGCAATAGAAGAGCCAATGGTGGTATCGATAATACGCTCCTGCGCCACGTTAAGTAAGCCTACGCCTAAAAATTTGAACAGTATCAGCACAAAGGGCGTCATAAATATTACGCTTACTACATAGTTTAGCCTTAAAAAACTGTACGTGCCTATCATAAACACCACAAAACATACAAACTGTACGGTGGTGTTTGGTATAAAAGTCAATATTAAAATACCAATGGCACCACCCACAATGGTACCCACCAGCCTTTGGTAATTGCGCTGCTTAGATAGGCTGAACCCGGGCTTCAATATTACTATAATAGTAAGCAGTACCCAGTAACTATGCCCGCCCAGCGATACATTTTTAGCAGTTATGTACCCTATAAAACAAACCAGCGAAACCCGTAAAGCGTGTTTAAACGTTGCCGAGTCGAGGCTGAAGTTGTCCCAAAAGATGTGCGGCGCAAAATCCTGATGGGTTACAAATTTAGAATACTCTACCTCGCGGGTATCGTTCAGCAGCATATCGGAGGCTTTGGAATGGTAATATTTATAAATATTACTAATGCCTTTGGCCACATCGCGCAGGTTGATAAGTATCTTTTTCAATACCAGGTTACTGCTTTCCTTATACCTCGCACCAATTTCGTCTATTTTAAGCTTTAAAATCTCCAGCCGATGGTTTAAGTTGCTCAACTTTTCGGGGCGGGTGTTGGCTAATACGGCAAAGCCGATATTGTCTAAATCGCCGGCAACGGCGTGCAGAAAATCGGCTATCTCGTTCAGTACGCCAGTGTGCGCGTATTTCTCGCGGATATGGCGGTAATCGTAGTGCGTGGCCATTATTTGCTCAAACATATCCACCAGATCAATAAAGGTGAGCACCAATATGCGGCTGGCACCTGTAGATTCCTTTACCATCAGGCGGCTTTTAAAAAGCATCTCGCGCACGGCATCCTGGTGGTTGCTTACCGATATTTGCTGTAGCACCAGGCGGCGGTAATTATCATCTATATCGGTTTCGGGGCGGTAAAAATCTGCCTTCAGTCTTAAAAAGCGGGCAACATCGGCAACGTTTTCGCCGAGTGTTTGCTGTGCAGCGCGGTAGGGGCGTATGCCAAAAAAGGTAAGGCTAAATATCATATACCATAAGCCGCCCGCCAATATGGTAGCGCAAAATATTGGCAATTCCGGCGGGGGGATGGCCTTATCCATCATAAATATCATTACCAGCAAGGCGGAGGTGCCTACCGATGCTGCCCGGTTGCCGTAAACGATAAGCATGCTAAACAGGAAAGAAAACACCGTGATCTCCAACCCCAATGTGTAAACATTTAGCCGGGCATAGCCGGTAATAAGCGATACCACTAACAACAGCAGGTTGCCAATTGCCATAGCGTTGCGTTTGTGTTGTACCGGCCCGGGGCTGTCTATAGCGCAGATACACAATGCACCCAGCGACATGGTGAGCCCTAATTCAAAATCGCCAAACTTCATAGCAACCAGCGATGGGATCAAAATGCCGGCCGAAATGCGTAGCCCGTCAGAAAAATACTGGCTGTAAAAAAAGCTTTTTATTTCTCTTTTGTGGCTGATCATGAGCATTGCTATAGCGGGGAATTTTCGCCAGCGCAAATTTAAACAAATAAAATCGCCAATGTTGAAATAACCATAATTGCATTAAAAACCACAATCTGTTATAAATTATTCAGATTTTAGTATAATTTAATTTTAGATAGCTAAATTCACGCCAAAATACCCGGCCGGCCGGGTTTGTATAAATTTTGCAAAAACCTGTTTTATTATGCCATCAAACCAAAGGCTCGGTCAGCGAGAAACCACATTTAACCAGGAAGTTGTAACCCGTTTTGAGTTGTATAACAGCCTGTTTCAAACGCTGCCCTTTTACCAGGTAAAGGATACGGGGATATTGCTGCCGTTCTTTAGTTCGCATTGCGAAAAAGGGGCCGCTGCGGAATTATCCCCTAATGAGATCATCGAATCATTCTTTAAGAAATACGTGCCGGGTATCGACCACCGCGAGCAGATCAACCGTATGTTCCGTTTTATCCAGTACATCGAGCGGCAAGTGGTTTTGTTTGATGCTATCGAAGATTCATCTTTTGGTACGCTTGGCCGTACAGATGATACCGGGCCGCTGCAAAGTATGGTTCAGCAGGCAACCTCTAACGAGCGCGCCCGCAAGCAAATAAGCAAACAGCTAAAAGATTTTTCTTTGCGTTTGGTACTTACCGCGCACCCCACCCAGTTTTATCCCGGAACGGTGTTAGG
>CBFGNE010000240.1:0-6090 GCA_965649995.1 uncultured Mucilaginibacter sp. | reverse complement strand
CAATGAGCAGGCAAACGATGCCCGCTGTGTAAAGCCAGGCTGGAAAATTGCTGGCTTCGGCTTTTTCACCATTCAATATATCCTCCACGTCTTGCAATACCGAGTAATAATCAACTATTGGGTTGGCGCCACTATTGAACAGCAGTACGATACCGTAGCCCTTATCCGTCAAAATTATTTGCTGCGAACTGTAGGTCCACAAAATGCCGCTATGGTATAAAACGTGGGCAGGCGCATTCACATGCCATCCCATGCCATAATTAAAAGCGGCACCGGCAGGCGGCGACTGCATCATAGCCATATACTTATTGCCAAGTACAGCCGATGTACCTCTATTTGTTGTAAGCTGATTTGAAAGCCACTTGGCCATATCGCCGGCCGTTGACACTACCCCGCCGGGGCCGCTTACAAACCAATCCGGCTCTCCCATAGCTACCGGCTTGCCCAACACATAAATATGCCCCCGCGGTAACCTGTTTTTTGAGTTAAAAAACTGCCTTACATTTTCTGCGTTATAAGTTTGCCCCATATGGAATGGTGTCAGTATATGTTTTTGCAGGTACGCGCTAAACTGTTGATGGCTTACATTTTCCACTATTTTGGCCAGCACCTGGTAGTTGGGGTTATGGTAGTGAAATGCCTTGCCCGGAGCACTAACCAGCTTTACCGACTGCAAATTCTTCACCACATCATTCAAATCCCCTGGCTGCTTTTTTAAGCTGAACTCCGGGTAGCCGGTATCTGCCATGCCGCCAATTTGGTGTAAAAGCTGCCTGACCGTTACCTTCTTTCCCAGCGGATCTGACGAGAGGAAAGATGGGATATAATTAATCACCGGGCTGTCGATGGCAATCTTCCCCGTTTCTGCTAATTGCAATACTGCGGTGGCAGTGAACGCTTTACTTAAGGATGCAATAGCAAAAGGGCTGTTCGTGGTTAGTAGTTTATGATTTGCGTCTACGCCATAGCCTTTGGCCATTAATACGGTATCATAATGTACAATTGCTATCGCCAAGCCCGGGAGGTTACCGTTTGCCATTTTCTGGCTGAGGTAGTTATCTATCTGTTGTATTTTGGCTGGCCGCTGTGCATGTGCATTGGCGACAAACAGTTGCAGGATAGCAATGCAAGCGATGAGCCTGAAGTAATAAAAAGTGCAGTAGCCGGGCATAGTTTGTTGCTTTATGTTGCAAAATAACTCATTAATAACGGCCTGCTTGTTTACATATGTAAAGAAACATCATTGATAGTTATTTTTGCGGATACGGCTTAATTGTGTAGCGCTTATACCCAGGTAAGAAGCAATATGGTATTGCGGAACAAGTTGCTCCAGCCCCGGAAATGCATTTTGAAAAATACGGTAGCGTTGCAGTGCATCATAAAATACCATTTCCAGCTCTTTTTGCTCTTTCTGTACAAAATAACGTTCGGCAAACACACGGCCTATCCGTTCCAGGCAGGGGTGAACGTTATACAGCGATGTAAATGCCGTATAATTGGCTACCAAAACTTCGCAATCAGTAAGTGCTTGCTGGATGATATGGTTGGGATTCCGGGTAATTAACGAAGTGTATCCGCCTATTACAGAACCAGTTGTGAAAAAATGTTTGTTATATTCGGTACCTTGCTCGCCCCTGTAAAAACCACGCACAAGCCCCGACCTCAAAAATCCAAAGTCGCGGCAAACTGTCCCTTCCACGCAGAAACACTCTCCTTTTCTTAGCGTGGTTTCGTTAAATAACTTTCGCATGTCAGCCCACGCATCCTCTGTAATTGGCGAAAGGCTTTGCAGGAACAACTTTAATTCATCCATACGGCAAGTTAGCTGGTATTTAAGAATCCGGAGAATTTAGTATCTTAAAAAAACATGTGTAAACAAAAGCCCTCGCAAGTAAACTTGCAAGGGCTCATATCTTTTTGGCGTGTTAACTATCGCTAATTAACTAAGTTTTATTCTTTTTAATTAGTAGCTCCAAAGATTAAGCTCCCAATCCATCAGGTTCTTTTTTATCCTTTCAGATTCGTACAGTTTATCAATTCCCTGTGCATAATCGCGAATACGTTCATCCTTATCGTTAGATTGCTTAACAATATAGCTGCTGAACAAGCGCTTCATAAATACGTCATCAAAACTTAAACCGGTAGCGTCATTGTTACGGCTTACTGCCTCCTTAACGGCCAACACCTGCCGTGCTTCAGGGAAATAGATCCAAAATGCTGGCTGGTAATCATTGTTTGCTACTTCAACGGCCGTTTTTACCTTTATCATTGGCGCAATACCTATAATACGGGGTTCGAAAATAGCGCGCTGCCTGTCGAACACCCAATCTTCTTTTATACGGAACTTAATTACGCTATCTGCTATAAACTCTCCGGCTACTACCTTAGATCCTTTTTTGTCGCCGGTGGCTTTATCAATAATATCTACCACGCTGCTATCGGCCATTTTGTTACGTGCCTGTGCAGAAGTTAGGGGTTTAGAAAAGCTATCGCCATTTGGATCTTCTTTAGTAGAAGTGGGGTCGTAAGCGGTTAATTCACCTGCATCAATAGCAGCTAATAACACATCAATTAACCGTTGCTTAGGCGAGCCAAGGTATTGGTTCATTTTCTCGCGCAGGTCAATCTCGCGCCAAACACGTTTTGCAAAAGCTACGTCAGACTCGCGCAGGTTGGCGTAAGGCGTAACTTTGGCGCTAAGGATATTGGTTTTTTTATAGTAACCATCCAAGGGGCGGTCAAAAGGCTTAGCTGGCAGGGCAGCTACCTTTTTCGTAGTATCTAATACAGAAGGCTGTAGGTTGGCACCACCGTTTGCACCTGCGTTTTGAGTTGCCGGTTTCCTAACTGTAGTTTTATTAGGCGTCGTTTTTTTCTTTACCGTCGTCCTTTTCTTTGTTTGTGCAAATGATAGGCTGCAAAGCAGGCAAAGCACAATAACTAAAAATCTTGTTTTCATCATCTAATATTTTAATTAGCTGTCAATACTATCGGGTCTAACCCTTGTTGAACCCCATCCGGCCCTACCGCTATAATGTCCTGTATCAATACCGTAGTACCAGGCGTAACGCCGTTCATTGCACTTCGCATTTGGCTGCTTAAGTCGGCCCCGGTTGTCGAATATGAAACCACATCCTGGCGTGGTTTTAAAATGATCAGTGTAAACCTGGTTACGTTAAATTTTGCATCAAACTCAAAGTTTTCCAGTTTGGCAAATACCCTTTCCTGGGCACGCAAATTTGCTGCGTTTGTTTTACCGCCGCTTCTACCTGCAAACTGGGGCTTTGGTGGTGGTATACGTTTTACACGGAAATCGGTTGCGCCTAAAACCATGCCTTTATCGCCATACACCGTAACTTTTGCCGTACCCGGGCTACTAACCCTTGCCGTATAGTGACCGTTAGCACCGTTTACCGAACCATTTGAGATACTCACCTTCATGGTACCTGTAGGTACGCCGGGCGCTGATACTGATATAGGATTATCCACACCAATATAAAGCACGTTCATCTTATCAGGCGATACTACTGCCGATGGTTTGGCAACCATATATTCTCCGGTAACCGTATACGGTTTTGCCGGCCCCTCAACCTGTTTTACCAATAAAGTACCGGTCCAGGTACGTTTACCTTCGCCGCTGGTATTTACGGTATAAGTACCTACTCCGTTAGCGGTTGGTATAGGCGAGCCGCCTACTGTGATTGTTGGGTTTGATTTTGAATCGTACGCGGTTAAATAAATTTCGGCCTTGTAAGGCTGCCCTGATAGTATATAACTGCTTGGTGCAACCGCAACTGCTTTAAATTCGTTTAAGGTCACCTGGGCCACATCTACTTTACCCAATATCTTCTTCACGACTTCGTTCTCGGCGTTTTTATTATCAGCCTGAACTTTTGCCAGAGTGGTTAAAGCAGCACCCAAAGGTATGCCCTCACCAAAATAGGCTTCCTGCCAGGTTTTTGATGGAAAGCCCGGGCGCGGCTTAGGGTCGGCAGCGTTTAAAGAAAAGTTTACGCCTTGTGCATCCTTACCTAAAAGCGCCAACAGCTTAGCTTTTGTTGCTCCTATTTTTTCTTTTAATACATCAGCTTTTTTTCCGTTTATCATCACCTCTGATGATATATCCAAGCTTTCCCTTGCATCAACATCATCAATATCGGGGTTTATATTACCGCCTTTTTTTATCAGTTCTGCCTTAATTTCTTCTATATAGGTATTAAGCTCACCCGTTGCCTTGGTAGCTTCTTCTGCCTGCGCAAGCAATTTACCAGCTTTTTCGGGCTGTTCCTTTAGCTTTGTAGCTTTAAACCCAGAATAAGTATTATCCAGCCCGGTAGTTACATTAACCCTCGAGGCATCTAAACTTCTGGTTATATTTTTAAAAGAGTCCAGCAAACTATCCGGCACGTTTAAGGCTATAAGCCCTAAAAGCACCAGGTATAGTATACCTATCATTCGCTGTCTTGGGGTTTCTTTACCTCCGGCCATTCTCTGTATTTATCTTATGCAAGTGATCAATAATATTACTTACCCGCGGGGCTGGTTCATTGCGCTAAGCATGTTACCGTAAACCGAATTAAGAGAGGCAAGGTTTTTAGCTAAACGCCCTACCTCATCCTTAAACTGGCGCGAATCGTCTAATGATTCGTTGAAGTTGTTCATAGTTAGAGAAAGGTTTTTATAAAAACTGTTCATCGCTTTCAAATGAGCGCTCGAATCCTGAAGTTCCAGTTCGTAAACGCCGTTCAGTTCGGCAAGGTTCTTGGCCAGTTTATTAACCTGGTCGTGGTATGCTTTCGAATCAGTGTTAGAATCTGCCATCTCAGCTAAATTAGCTGATGCCTTGTCAAAAGCCGTACTTAGGGTATCGTAACTTGCTGTTGCGGCCTTTACTTTATTGGTAAATGCAACAGTAGCTTCGCCGGCATCAGTAACCCTTGATATAGCGTGTACCTTATCCCCAAAATTCCTTAAACCCTCACCCAGGCTGCTAATCAGCTCAGGACCAATCTTCGCGTCTGCCATCATTTTATCTAAAGCAGCGGTATTAGAGAAGCCGTCGCCTGCAAGTGCCGGCCTGGCTGATGACTTGGGCAATTCCCCGGCAAAGCTTTCATCAAGCTCTGGGTATACGCGTATCCAATCGATGTCTTTGTCCTCACGTTGAAACCCTAACACGAAAAACAAGAATGCCTCTGCTATAAGCCCAATAGATATGAAAGTACCGCCGTAAGGCCAGTGCTGTATCTTAAATAACAAACCTATAATAACAACAGTAGCACCCCATGATACTATGTTAGTAATTCCGTAAGGTTTTTTTCTCCCAGCCATAATTTTAGTAAAGTAAATTAACGATTATTAGATTTTTGATTAACGTTTATCCCGGATGTCGCGCCCCAGGTAGTGGGTTACACAACGGAAACCAATGTAAGATTTCGCGGTGTCCTGGTACTCGTAAGTACGTGTTGAATTTTGCAGGTAATAGCCAATATCCTTCCATGAGCCGCCGCGTACTACTTTTCTTTTCAGCACTTCGGGGTCATTTGGTTTGGCCTCATAATTAAATGTGGGGGATAGGTCGTGTACGAAGGTAGTTGCAGATTCGTCATAGGCCGACATGGTCCACTCGGCAACGTTGCCAGACATGTTATATAAGCCAAAATCATTCGGGAAATACGAGCGGACGTTTACCGTGTATGCTCCGCCATCATCGGTATAATTTCCGCGGCCCGGTTTAAAGTTTGCCATTAGGCAACCCTTTGCGTTTTTAATATAAGGACCGCCCCAAGGGTAATCGGTACCTATCCTGCCACCGCGTGCTGCGTATTCAAACTCGCCATCGGTAGGCAAATCGAACGGCAGGTTAGCATCCTGGCCCCGTGCATGTTTTGCGCCTTCGCTTAAACGGGTGCGCCATACCGTAAAGGCCCTTGCCTGGCGCCAGGTAACACCTACAACAGGGTAGTTGCGGTACGCCGGGTGCGAAAAATAGCCTTCAACCATGGGCTCGTTAGCTGCATAAGAAAAATCGCTAAGCCAAACCAGTGTATCGGGGTATATAGCTACGGTATCGCGTAAAATGAAATCCGA
>CBFGNE010000239.1:0-6102 GCA_965649995.1 uncultured Mucilaginibacter sp. | reverse complement strand
CCGTGCTCCCCTACCAGTGCCAGCTTTTCGCCGGGATGCAGGGTGAAGGTGAGGTGCCGGTTGGCCCAGTTATCCGAGTGATGGTATTGGAACCCAACATCCTCGAAAGTGAAACCTTGTTTGATAGGGTTGGGAAAAGGCAGGGGTTTAGCCGCAACGGTTATTTTGGGTTGTATAGCAAAGAACTCGATAAAATCATTCAGGTAAATGGCGCCTTGCGATACGGACGTAAAACGGCTCAGCATATTCTCCATCAGGCTGCTTAGCTGACGGAACGAGCCCGCCAAAAACGTAAGCCCGCCAATAGATGTTTTGCCGGTAACGGTTTCGTAAATAATAAAGCCGTAGGCGGCGTAATACCCCATACTGCCAATTACCGAAAAAAAAGTACCCCAGCCCGAACGGCGCAGCGCAAGTTTGCTGTTATCGGTATAAAATTTTTGCGAAAGGGTTTTAAACCTGCCGATGATGAAATCGGCCAGCCCGAAGATCTTTACCTCTTTGGCGGTTTCGTCGCTTGCGCCGAGGTAGCGCAGGTAGTCCAATTCGCGGCGTTCGGGGGTTTGGCTGCGGCTAAGCGCATAGTTTTGGCTGTTGAAATACGATTCGCCGAGGAAGGCAGGGATAATGGCCACCAGCAGCAACAGGATGAGCCAGGGGTTAAAGGCGATGAGGCCCGTTAAGAGGAAGCCCATGGAGATCAGGTCCTGCACCTGGCTCATTACCTGCGACAGCAGGATGGTGCGGCCAACGGTTTGCTGCCTTGCCCGTTCCAGCTTATCGTAAAACACGGAGTCTTCAAACTGGTCGAGATCGAGCGTGGCGGCATGCCGCATAATGCGGATGGAGGTGTAGTTGGAGAATTGGTCGCCAAGCAGGCTATCCACCAAATTGATCATCCGGTTTAGCCCATCGGTGAGTACCGCCAGCCCAAACTCCAGCCCAACCAGCTCCCAAAGGTGTTGCTGGCTGCCGCCGGTACGGCTAAGGGTAACTACCTGGTCGATAATGAGTTTACCCACATACAGCAGCAAAACCGGCATGGCCGACCGGATAATGCGCAGCGAAAAGCTCATCAGCGTTTTTGACGGGCTGCTTTGCCAAACCAGCCTAAAAAGTTGGGGCAGGTTTTTTAGCGCCGAAAGGCGTTGCTTAAAGGTAATATCCTGCGTGGAGATGGTGTTGCGCGTGCGGGCCATGTATCAAAGCTAAAACTTTGGTACCCAACAAAAGTTTGCGGACGGTAATATTAAAAAATAGCGGTTAGGCTCAACCCATCAATCGCGCCACAAAGCACTCTCCGGGTGGAAATACTTCCACGAGTGCCAGTACTCCTGGTACGATTGGATCTTGGTTAAACGGCTGCCTTTAAGCGTACCGGCGGTTGATAAACCATCCCAATCCCAAACGGAAGCGGTCTCTTTATCAACCAGTTGCCCGGTTGGGTTCAAATCAAAATGCAGGGCTTTTCCGTTTAAGGAAGAATCGAAAGCATGGTAGGTAGCACTATCTTTCTCCAGCGTAAGCAGCAGCGAGGTTTTGTTGATATTATCATTCACAAGCCGTTTTTTAAACAGGTGCCGCCAGTCGTATGCCTTGGCCTGGCCGTTTACTACTACGCCTACCACCCAGCTTTTTTTAATGAGTTGGGTTTTATCTTTTATGGTGCTGTCTTTATCTATGGCCTGCAGGCGGTCGTACTTTTTCAGGTCGTTATATTCGCCCTGGTAGTGCGGGTCGGGCTGTAAAATAAGCGAGCCGGGATGTTTGCCCAACCATGACGAAAGGGTAGATTGCTCGTACGCAATTTCTTCTAACTGCTTGCCTTTCAGTGCGCCAACGGCGGCTTTACCATCGGCCTGGTACCACCAGGTTTTGGTGCCGGCATCTTCTATCACCGCATTGAAATGCCTTGCCCCTACCAGCCGGAACTGCTGCCTTACGCCATTAATAAGCGGGCTATACACCCTGCCGCTGCGGCACATGGTGCAATAGGTAACCAGCACGGCTTTGTTGCCTACATTATCCTGTATTTTGTGGTGATAGCCCAGGTAATTTAGCGGGTAGGCCTTGGCAACGCCATCCTGCACCACGCCGATAATGATTGCGCTTTGCGGCACTTTATTTTTTAAATAGTTTGTAAAACTGATGGTTTTTGGCTCCTCAAACATCGTTTCGGCCTTAAACATAATATCAGAAAAGTAAAAACTCGCCAGGCAAATTACTAATAACGAAGCTTTTACAATTTTACCGGTACGGGTGTTTTTAAAATAGTATTTTACAACATACCAAACCATTAAAACCGCGCCCGCCACCCTCAGCGGGTTTACAAGAGGCTCGAGGTAGTAGGATATAGTGATGGCATTTAGGTTTTGGCTGCCGGGGAAAGGCATCAGCAAGTAGGCATGCAGCAGCCCGGGGATCAGCAGCAAAAAAAGGGCACTCCAAAATAGCCAGGGCATGGTGGTAGCAGCAGCTACACTGTTTGTTTTATGTGGATATGCGCTTGCCGGCATATCGCCGTTTGCTTGCGCGTAGGTGTTTATCATAAAATATAAATTGCCGCCGGGCGGCCAAATTGGTTATTGGTTTATAAAGATATAAATTTAAGAGAATAAGCCAATTGAAGCAATTTTACGCACTTTTTTTTTCAAAAAAATGCAACTTTTTAACGTTTTTTTACGGCATAGAGCCAAAAAAAGCGGCTTTTGGCCGCTTTTGTAATGTTGTTGTTTTTTTGGTGCAATTATTCGGCAGGTGCGCTCCAGCCATCGCCCCAACCAATGCCGCCACTGCTGGTTTTACCGGCCAGCATTTTATCGTATTGTACTTTTTGGGCAGGTGTTAAAACTGCCTTAATTTTCTTGATGGTTTCGGCACGCAGTGGTTTTATGGCAACCAGTATCTTTTCGTTATTGCCGTGCTCGGCCACTTTAATTTTTTCGAACTTGGCCGACGATTCCTTATATATCGCAGCTATCTGCGTGGTTTGCTTATCGGTTAGTTTAATTTGTTTTTGCAGGTCTTTCGCTTTTTGATCTGCTTTGGGCGCCTGTGCCATACCTGCAAATGCTACACCTATTACCAGGAAGCATATTAATGTTAGTTTTTTCATTTGATTGTTGTTTATGTGTTTAAGATTTGTTTAAAAGTAAATTATTTTGATGAAACGAAGTTTATTTATTAGCGTATTATTTATTCATATTGGCCATAGCCGGGAAGCAAAGCGGCGGAGCGGGTTTATATTTAAACGCCAATTTTTTAAGCGCGGTGGTTTTATAGGCATTTATCCCTTCGGTAACGTTTAAAAACTGGTTTGGTTTTACATTGTTAAACCGCTGCACGCTGCCACTGCCGGCCCAGGTTATTTCAATCTCATCAATCACCTGCGCCTGCCCTATGCCCATTTCCTGTTGCAATGGCGAGGATCCAAAGCTGCCGCCCGAATTTACATCCTTATATACGCTGCGCTTTTTGCCATTTTCCGTAAAGGTTAATTTGATGTGGCTGCCTATGCCCGCCTTGTTGGCTTTTACGCCTTCCAGCTTCAGGCTTATCCAGTTGTTGTTGGATTGCCCGGGGTTGAGGTACAGCGAACTGGTGTACGAGTCGCCGATGTAAGCGCCGCCCATTTCGGCGTAAATATCCTGATTGCCGGTGTTCCTGAAATCGGCGAAGGCAATGCCGTGCCCTTTTTGCAAATTGCCCAGGCGGGATGAAGTGGTTACATCATCAAAACGTTCGCCGCCAACATTACGGAACAGTTTATTGGGCACCAGCGATTTAAAATCGGGGTTGCCCGTACCGAAGTACATATCGGGGTAACCATCGTTATCAATATCGCCAAAATTGCCGCCCATGCTGTACACCACTTTATCAAGCCCTGTTTGTTTGGTAACATCGGTAAAGGTGCCGTTGTGGTTATTTTTGTAAAGGAATATGTTGCCTGCGTTTGGCACCGGTTTACCCAATGCTTCGGCAGCGGTATAATAGCTAAGCGCGTGCTCGAATCTGTAATCGCTTACCAAAATATCCTGCCAGCCATCGTTGTTATAATCATAAAACCAGGTGGTAAATGTACGTTCGCGGTTGCCATCGATGCCGGCTTTTTCGGTTACATCTTCAAAATCGAGCCCACCAGCTTTGCCCCCCTTGTTTTTCAGCAGGAACTTTTTGCCGTTCATGGTTGATATGAAGATATCGGTGTACCCGTCGTGGTCATAATCTGCCGAGGTTACGCCTTTCACAAAAGCATTAATATCGCAATGTGCCGCTTTGGCCACGTTGGTAAAAAACCCGGTACCACTGTTAATGTAAAGCATACAATCGGCACTGCCTTCTCCGACCCCACCTCTTGCAGAGCTTTCGGCACCTACAAAAACATCCAGCCAGCCATCGTTATTAAAATCGGCCCAGGTGGCTGCCTGCGTAGGGTGGAAAAACAACAGGCCGCTTTCCGTAGTAACGTCGGTAAAAGTGCCATCACCATTGTTGCGCAGCAGAGAGCTTGGCTGGTCACCGAAGCCTTTGGTAAGCCATGCGCCGCGCAATACAAACAGGTCTGGGAAGCCGTCGTTATTGTAATCGGTTTGCTGGATATTCAGCCCGCCGTTTATCCCTTTCAGTCCGCTTTTTTCGGTTACGTTGGTAAATGTGCCGTCTTTATTGTTCTCGAAATAATGCATCGGGTCGCTCAGGTCCCAGCCGGAGGTAATGATATCCATATAGCCGTCGCGGTTAAAATCGTCCACCACAACGCCGCCGGCCCTGCCATAAACATCCAGCCCCAGGCTTTTAGCCACATCAGTAAATGGTTTTACGCCATTTGCTTCTGGCGCATCCAGCCCCGGGATCAGCATCGCAGCCGGCACATCTTTTGGGTACCGCCCAAGGGTCATATAAGCGATATTTAATAACCAGCGCGATTCCAGGTCGTTCGGATCGATCTTTAAAAGTTTTTGGTAAGTGTCGATCGCGTTGTTGGAGCCGGTTTGCAGGATATGCACACCATCATTCTTTATGGGGAATATGCAGGACGAGCCCGTATGGTTAAGCATGCAGTTGTTGCGTTCGCCCAGGCGCATATAGGCAATGCCCACATCGGCTAACACCTGGCCGGTGTTCATGTAATCGAGGTTGTTTTTTATCTTCTCGTATATTTCTACTGCTTTTTTCTCGTTGCCCGCTTCCAGTAAAAGCCCCGCCTGTGCCGAATAAAGGTCGCGGTCTTGCATATAAGGGTTGGAAGCAATGACAGAGTCGAAATAGGCGAGCTTTGCCTCCGGGTTAAAGGCGTTTTGGATATTGTTGTTTTTCTTGTTAATGGATTCTAATATCCCAACCATATCCTTGTGAGAGGACGTCCGGGTGGAGGCTATTATGGTGAAGCCCACCGCAACAAAAAGTACAACGGCTAAGGTAATTTTGAGTTTCATAGGTTTGTCTTTGGTAGATGGTAGTTTTTATTTGTACACACTGCTTTGGTAGCCGTCTTCGGCCCGTTGCGGGGCGCGGTTTACGTAAAATTGCCTGTCTTGCGGCGCCCAGGTGGCCAAGCCGTCTACATAGCGGTTAAACATGCAAAAGGATGCAGCGATGAGCACGGTATCATGTATCTCTTTACCGGTAGCTCCTTCTTCCCTGGCGGCGGCAACCTGTTCTTCGGTTACAGCTTTACCACCCTTTTGTACGCTGGCGGCAATGGTCAGTAGGGTTTTCATTTTGGGCGATAGCTTTGTTGAGGTAAAATCCTTTTTAATGGCGTCTATCTCATCTATATTGCAGCCCAGATAATGCCCGGCCAATGCGCCGTGTACGTTCTGACAAAAAAAGCAATCGTTTAGGTAGGACACGTATGCCCCTATTAGTTCGCGCTCGCCGCGGGTGAGGGTGTTATCGTCATCGCGCAGCAAAACTTCGGCAAGGGCATTTAACGGTGCTTCGGTTTTTGGGCTGTATGCCATTAGCCCGCGTATGCCGGGTAATTCGTTCTCTAAATTTATGTGTGCCATAGGTTTTAAATTTTAAAGTGTTATCAAACGGACCTGCTACGGTTTTGACTCACCCCGAATACGCTGTCGCTGTCCGACCCTCTCTACCTGC
>CBFGNE010000238.1:0-6116 GCA_965649995.1 uncultured Mucilaginibacter sp. | reverse complement strand
ACCTAATTTTATTATTGGGTGACAAAAGAGACTAAAATAATTAAATTAAGATTATCACAATTTTGCACATCGGCACCTTTTACAAAATATTTTACTAATATAGGTTTTATATGGATTTTAACACACGGCTAACTTATACCGTTACCGAAAGATTTTTACGGTACGTAACGATAGATACACAATCGGACCCGGCATCGCCCACATGTCCCTCTACCGAAAAACAGAAGGACCTTGGGCGGCTTTTAGTAAAAGAGCTATTAAACATCGGCGTTGCCGATGCTCACCTGGACGAATTTGGTTACGTGTATGCCAGCATACCTGCCAATACGAACAAACAGGATGTGCCCGTGATTTGTTTTTGCTCGCATATGGATACCGCACCCGATTGCAGCGGTAAGGATGTGAAGCCTTTGGTGCATTTAAATTACACGGGGGCAGACATTGTGTTGCCGGATGACAGTACACAGGTTTTGCGCATGGCGGAGCACCCCGACCTGAAAAACCAGGCAGGCAATGATATCATCACAGCATCGGGCACGACCCTTTTGGGTGCCGATAATAAGGCCGGAGTGGCCGAAATAATGGATGCTTGTTACCAGCTCATCAACCACCCCGACATAAAGCATGGCGTGGTAAAAATATTGTTTACCCCCGATGAAGAGATTGGCAGAGGTGTTGATAAAGCGGATGTAGAAAAAATTGGAGCTTTTGCATGCTACACGATAGATGGCGAGAGCGCGGGCAATATGGAAAATGAAACGTTCTCGGCAGATGGCGCAAGGCTCACCATCAACGGGGTAAGCTCGCACCCCGGCTTTGCCAAGGGTAAAATGGAGAGTGCTATAAAAATTGCCGGATTAATTGTTGCCGCTCTCCCTGATGAGTTATCGCCCGAAGGCACTGAGGGCATGCAGGGTTTTGTGCACCCTGTAGATATAGCCGGACATGTGGAAACCGCTACCAT
Organism: uncultured Mucilaginibacter sp.; assembly: GCA_965649995.1. Lineage (GTDB taxonomy): Bacteria > Bacteroidota > Bacteroidia > Sphingobacteriales > Sphingobacteriaceae > Mucilaginibacter. The sequence goes on along the minus strand of CBFGNE010000238.1, from coordinate 5,152 downwards.
TGATTTTATTATCCGTGATTTTGAGGACGAACAATTGGCAAGCCATGCGAATACCATTAAGGAGGTAGCCGAAGAGGTATTGAAGAACTTCCCGAATAGCACTTATACCCTCGATGTAAAGCCCCAATACCGCAACATGAAGAATGTACTGGCGCAGCATCCGCAGATTGTAGAATATGGCTTGGAAGCCATCCGCCGTGCAGGCATGCAGCCAAAGCTTTGTAGTATCCGTGGCGGCACGGATGGCTCGAGGCTATCGTTTATGGGCCTGCCTACCCCCAATATTTTTGCAGGCGAGCATGCTTTCCATGGTAAGCAGGAATGGGTAAGCGTACAGGATATGCAAAAAGCGGTAAACACTATATTGCATTTATGCAGCATTTGGGAAGAGAAGGCGCCTAGCCAAAAAGGCAAGCAAATATAAACGCCGGATATAGAAGCACTTTCCACTTCAATATCCGGCGTTCGGTGTTCGATATTTTACTCTTAATAAAGCAAATTATCGTACGGGTAACGCTCTGTATGGATCGTCTTCACCGCGTCGTACAGCATCGTTTTAAATTCCTCCACGTTCTCTTTTTGGGTGGCGGAGATAAATATCGCCGGGGCATTATTCTTTGCCATCCAGCTGTGGTTAAAGTCGTCCATGGTTAACGGGGTGTCTTTAATATCTATGTTGTGGTCGGCAGGGTTAAACGCATCTATCTTGTTGAAGACAGTGATGGTCTTTTTATCAACCACTTTCAAATCCTTCAAGGTTTCATTGACTGTACGTATCTGGTCCTCAAAAGTAGGGTGTGAAATATCCACCACATGGATCAGGATATCTGCCTCGCGCACCTCATCCAGGGTAGATTTGAAACACTCTACCAAATGGTGCGGCAATTTGCGGATAAACCCAACCGTATCTGACAATAAAAACGGCACATTCTCTATAACCACCTTGCGCACAGTTGTATCCAGCGTGGCAAACAGCTTGTTCTCGGCAAACACATCCGATTTTGCCAGCATGTTCATGATGGTAGATTTCCCCACGTTGGTGTATCCCACCAAAGCCACACGTATTAGTTGCTGGCGGTTTTTGCGCTGGGTTTCATTTTGGCGGTCGATAAGTTTAAGTCGTTCTTTGAGCAGGGAGATCTTATTCAGGATCAAACGCCTGTCGGTCTCTATCTGGCTTTCACCCGGGCCGCGCATACCAATACCGCCTTTTTGGCGCTCTAAGTGCGTCCATAGGCGAGTCAAACGGGGCAACAGGTATTGCAACTGTGCCAATTCCACCTGTGTTTTGGCTTGTGCCGTTTGGGCACGGCCTGCAAAAATATCAAGGATGAGGTTGCTCCTGTCAAGTATCTTCACCTGCAGTTCGCGCTCTATATTACGTAATTGTGATGGCGTAAGTTCATCATCAAAAACAACAATGTCTATCTCTTCGGCAACAACGTATTCTTTTATTTCTTCCAGTTTACCGGTGCCGACAAAGGTAGATCGTTCTGGCCGCTGTAATTTTTGGGTAAAGGTTTTCACGGTGAGGCCGCCGGCAGTGGCACCCAAAAACTCTAATTCCTCTAAGTATTCTTTTTCGCGTGCCTCGGTTTCGTTTGGTGTTATTACACCCACCAGCACAACTTTTTCCTGCTTCACAGCAGTATCATAAAATTTCTGTTTCATAAATCAATATAAAGATACGCGGATTTACGCATTTATGCGTACGGCGTATTCGGTAAAACAATAGTAAAGCGGCCAATATTGCCGGCTGCATGGATACACCGGGTAACCGGTGAATGATGTGGAGTGTTTGAGAATTACATTTTTTATTGGTAGTGCGGCAAAGGTAATGTTTTTGCAGGGAAAGAAAAAATTGGGTGTATGGCTATCGTTTGACGAATAAATATTTAAACAATTCTACAAACCCTTCACAAACTCATGCATTGCCTTACCGGGGTCTGCCTGTTTCATAAAATTCTCGCCGATAAGGAAACCCTGGAACCCAACTTTCTTCAAGTCCTTAATGGTTTGTGTATCGCTAATGGCGCTTTCAGATATCTTTAAAAATTCGTTGGGGATATGGTCCACCAGATCGTAGGAGTTTTGTACCGACACCGTAAAATCGGCCAGGTTGCGGTTGTTTACGCCAATGGCATCCAGGTTGGTATCTATGCTGCGCTCCAGCTCTTCTAAATTATGCACCTCCAGCAACACATTCAGTTCCAGGCTTTTGGCCAGGGCGGCTAATCTCTTTATCTCTGCGGGGGTAAGTATCGCGGCAATTAATAAGATAATATCGGCACCCAAGGCTTTAGCTTCTACAATTTGATATTCATCTATCATAAAATCCTTACGCAGCACCGGGATGGTGTTGGCGCGCCGGGCACGCTTCAGATCCAGCTTACGCCCACCGAAGAAGTTCCGGTCGGTAAGTACGGATAACGCTGAAGCGCCTGCATCGGCGTACTGTTTGGTTACCTCTTTTACAAGCGCTTCATCGTTGATGATACCTTTTGATGGAGATTTACGCTTAAACTCCGCAATGATGCCGGTACGCTCGGGCGCCAATAAAAAATCTTTTAAAGAATACGTTTCCCGGTGGAAATATTCAGATTCCTCCAGTTCGATGTAAGTGGTTTCGCGCTTATCGCGGGCCACTTCTTTCTTTTTGTATGCTACTATTTTATCGAGTATGTTCATGCCTCTACCCCCCTGAAGGAGGGATTTTTGCTTTTCAAAGTTAATAATTTATCCTTTTAACCAGTTCTCCATCATTTCCTTACCGTATTCCGTCAGCACCGATTCCGGGTGGAACTGTACGCCGCGCACATCGTATTCTTTATGCCTTAAAGCCATTACCGAATTGTCGGCTTCATCAATAGCGGTAACCTTAAGCACCTCGGGCAAGTCTTTTTCCACTACCCAGCTGTGGTAGCGGCCAACTTTAAAGCTCTGGGGCAAACCCAGGAAAAGCTGCTCGCTTTCATCCGTTACTTTTATGGGCGTGGCAATACCGTGCATAGGCTGCGGCAAGTTGTATAACCTGCCGCCAAAAACTTCGGCAATAGCCTGTTGACCAAGGCATACGCCAAAAATGCTTTTTGTTGGCGCATATTTTTCTATTACCTGCAGCAATAAGCCCGCTTCCGACGGGATGCCAGGCCCGGGCGAGAGGATGATATGGCTATATGCATCCACATCCTCTACTTTAAACTGGTCGTTCCTCCAAACATCGCATTCCAGCCCAATTTCATTAACCAAATGCACCAGGTTATAGGTGAACGAATCGTAATTGTCTATTATTAATATATTGCTCATGGCTTACAAACCCCTAATCCCTCTCAAGAGGGTAACTATAAATTTTTAACTAATTCTATAACTCTGTTGCTAACTCTATCGCTTTCCTCAACGCGGCTATCTTATTATCTACTTCCTTCAACTCACTCTCCGCAACAGAGCCTGCTACTATGCCCGCACCTGCCTGGTAATGCAGGGTGTTGTTCTTGCTTAAAAACGAGCGGATCATAATAGCGTGGTTAAAATCGCCATTGAACCCTAAGTAACCAATAGCGCCGCTGTAAAAGCTACGTTTGGTTTTTTCGTTTTCGTCGATGATCTCCATAGCGCGGTATTTCGGCGCACCGCTTAGCGTGCCTGCCGGGAAAGTGTCTGCTACAATTTTAAAAGAGGATACGCCCGGCTTTAACTGCCCGCTTACATGCGATACCAAATGGATAAGGTGCGAGTAATACTGCACTTCCTTAAATGCTTTTACGCTTACCTGGCCGCAGTGGCGGCTAAGGTCGTTGCGAGCTAAGTCAACCAGCATTACGTGCTCGGCAGATTCTTTTGGGTCGGCTTCCAACTGGCGGGCTATCTCTGCATCTTTTTCATCATCGCCGCTACGTTTAAAGGTTCCGGCTATTGGGAAGATACTGGCAACACGGTTTTTTATGGTGATCTGTGCCTCCGGCGATGACCCGAAAATCCTAAAATCGCCAAAATCGAAATAAAATAAATACGGCGAAGGGTTGATAGAGCGTAGCGCCCTGTACACGTTAAACTCATCGCCCAAAAACTTACGAGAGAAAGCGCGGGAAGGCACTATCTGGAAAACATCGCCACGGTAAATGTGCGTTTTCATCTTCTCCACTATCGCTATAAATTCCTCGTTGGTTAAATTTGATTGCTCCGCTTCCTTGCTTTCAAAAGTATACTCCGGGAAGTTTTTGTTTTTGATAAGGTATTCCAATTTCTCCAGCCCATTGGTTTCGGGTTCGCCCACTACCTGGTTGTGGAAAATGTAGAGTTCGTTCTTAAAATGGTCAACCGCAATGATGTAACTGTAAATATGGTATTGCATTACCGGTATCTTGCGCGGGTTATCGGGGGTTACTTTCAGTTTAATCGTTTCGAAATGCTCTACCGCCTCGTGCGTAAAGTAGCCAAACAAACCATTGGAAATAATTTTGCCTGTTTGTGCATCCGTTTCAAAACGGCTTAAAAAGTTATTTATCTCGTCTGTTAGTTCAAACGTGCCGGGTGCGCTTACTTCGGTAGTGCCATCCGGGAATTTCTTTTTTAACTCATCATTGTCCAGCACAAAACCACTGATAGGCGAGCAGCAGATATAGCTTACGCTGTTTTCGCGGCTGTGGTAATCCGAGCTTTCCAGCAGCAACGAGTTTGGGAAAACATCGCGCAGCCGCAGGTAAATGCTCACCGGCGTGGTAGTATCTGCAAGCAGCTTTTTATGTGTTGTATTTATTTTAAAAGTTGTCATTTTCAATAGCTTATTAAACAAAAAAACCCGGCGAATTGGTGCTCGCCGGGTTTCAATATAGGTTTATATTTGATTAGTGATTCATACAAAAAACCATCCGGCTGCCAAAGTTTGTTTGGTGCCACCAATAGATATTGTTCAAAGTTTTTTTCATGATCGGGGAGCAAATTTATAAAGAATATTGAGATTGCAAACTTTTTCTGTTCTTTTTTAGCTACTCATGCCAAAAAGGGCGCGTTTGCTCTGCAAAATAGCCACAACAACCACTACCAGGGCCAGTGTATAAAATATGGCAACCGTACGGTGCTTGCTTTCGGGTAGCAACTCTTTTTTAGATTTTGAATGCCCGATAGTGATCAATACAATGGCAAATATCATCAT
>CBFGNE010000237.1:0-6128 GCA_965649995.1 uncultured Mucilaginibacter sp. | reverse complement strand
AACTATAAAGCCGGCACGGTAGATTCTATAGCGTCCGATGGCAAACCGGTGCCGGTACCAAACTCACGCACGGTTTGGTTCCCCAAAGCAAAACTGCAGGCAATGCTGGCCAATATGGAGAAAGAGAACGGCGACGGCGTACGCTTTTACTTTGCCGCATACCCCGCAAAACTTGGCGGTACCGCCAACAACCCTGACCCGCGTTACTTAGGTTACAACACACTCATCATGGTATCAACCGTGCCAAAAGATACCCTTGGCCAAAAAGGGCTGCATTGGGATAGCTATACCAAACAGGGTGTTAGCAATAGCAGCGGCCCGCTTATTATTGTAGGCGGCACCGCCGGCCCCGAAAACCGCGGCGAAATATGCCCGCCGCCAAGCAATTGCCCGGCATTAGGCGCAACGCTTATACAATAATATAACATGGTACCTGTACAGCTAAGCAAATTAATTACGCTAAATACGGCGGCCGAGTTTTTGTGCTTCCTGGCTGCGCTTATATTCCTTTACCGGGATAAAAGCGCAGCCTGGCGGCTATTTATGTTTTACCTGCTGCTTACCTTTTGCACCGAAACTACGGGGCTGGTAATGCGCAAGGTGTACGGCATGCCCAACTTGCAGCTGTATAATATTTTTGTGCTGGCCGAGTGCAGTTTTACAAGCATATTTTTTTACAACCTGCTTAAGCCTTATGGCTACAGCATAAAATGGCTGTATGGCTGGCTGGCTACGTTTGCGCTGATGTACACTGCAGAACTGTGGTTTACCCATTTTAAAGAGTTTGCGGCATTTTCTGCAGCGGGTATGTCTATAGTGTTTGTACTGGCCTGCCTGTGGTTTTATTACCTTAAACTTACCGACGAACGCTACGAGCCGCTGCTTAGTTCGGGCGAGTTTTGGTGGGTAAGCGGGGCCTTGTTTTTTTACTTTGGCAGCACCGCCTGTAATATTTTTTTCGATTACCTTTCACAAAACGAGGTATCAACGTACAATGGCTCTATCCGTTACATTATTTTTAATGTGCTTAATATAATACTGTACTCATTCTGGTCATTTTCATCAATATGCCGATATCGTCAAAGGAGATCGTTTCGTTAATAGGGCTAACCTCCATCATTTTCCTCATTGCCCCTATCTTCCTGATACGGTATGTGCTGCTATATAACCGAAAAAAGAAAAAACACGAAGAAGAAAAAACGGCCATGGTAAAAACTTTAGAAACCGAACTGCTGCGCACCCAGATGGAGGTACAGGAGCAAACCCTTAAAACCATCGCTTACGATCTGCACGATAATATTGGCCAGCTGCTGAGCCTCACCACTATTACCCTAAGTTCTATCGACCTGAACGATAAAGCCAAAACGGCCGAAAAAATTGCTTTGGTGGAGGATCTCACCGCCCGCAGCACTAAAGAGGTAAAAGCGCTATCGCGGATGCTGCACAGCGAAGAATTGCTTAGCCGGGGGCTGTTTTCGGCCATTGAGTTTGAGCTGGACTGGATGAAACGCAGCGACCGCTTTACCATCAGCTTTAAAAAACCAACGTTTGAGTCTTTTACAGACGATGCTGGTAAAGAGACCATTATGTTCCGCCTTTTTCAGGAAATTATAAATAATATCATCCAGCACTCAAAGGCAACAGAAATATTTGTTAATTTGGAGCAGTTTGAAGGAGCCCTGAAACTCACCATACGCGATAACGGCGTAGGCTTTGATGTTGATGCAACCCTGAAACGCAAAACCGGTATGGGGCTGTATAATATCAAGAAACGCGCTGCCATTATTAGTGGTACCGCCTCGATAGAATCTACCCGAGGCGCTGGTTCTGTTATTGTCATTACAGTACCTTATTAACGAATAATTACCATGTCCTCCCCCGACAAAATTGACATCGCCATTGTTGACGACCATACCCTATTTAGGCAGGGGCTGGTAAACCTGCTTACCGAGAGCGGCCGCATAAACGTTGTGTTTGATGCCAGCAACGGCGCCGATATGATACAGAAGATAGCCAAACAGGCGCCGCCGGCCGTTGTATTAATGGATATTACCATGCCCATAATGGATGGGTACGAAAGCACCAAATGGCTTAAACAAAATTACCCTGATACCAACGTGCTTGCCCTGAGCATGTTTGAGGAAGATAAGCCCATTATAGAGATGCTGAAGAGCGGCGCGGGCGGCTATATGCTAAAACAAAGCAAAGTGGCCGACCTGGTGAACGCCATTTCCGGCATAAACGAGCACAGCTTTTACATCAACGAACTGGTATCGGGCAAGTTGCTGCGCAATATCCAAAACAAACAGCAACTAAAAAACGATTACTCAGACCTTACCGCCAACGAGCTCCGTTTCCTGGAGCTTTGCTGCTCAGACCTTACCTACAAACAAATTGCCGACCAAATGTGCCTTAGCCCGCACACCATCGATAACTACCGCGAATCGCTGTTCCAAAAGTTCGAAACCAAATCGCGCACAGCACTGGTGATATCGGCACTGAAGAACGGGTTGATAAAGATATAGGGCAGGAAGCGGATATTTCTATGTATCGGCTGAATCTCAAAAGTTTGTGCAAACAATTCAAAAGTGTTCCAGTAATGTGATTCCGTCGTTTTTACCATTCGCTTTTCCCATGCGAACCAATAATCCGTGAAATTATAAGAGGTCGTATAGCAAGTCCCTGCCTATTTTTATGCAATTGCTGTCCGAAAATTAAATAATTATTCAACGGTCCTTCAGCAACTGCTCAGAGCCGAAATCGGGCTATGCACTGAACCGATTTCGGCACCCACGACTTTTCTATAACGAATAGCAAAATGCACCGGCCAAACCTAAACAGCTCCTTTCAACAAACCACCTTCGGCCCTGATGGCAGCACCATTGGTAGCGGAAGCCAATGGACTGGCCACGTACGTGACCATGTTTGCCACTTCGCTGGTGCTCAGAAAACGCTGAATGATGGACGTAGGCCGAATGGTTTTAAAGAAATCGGCTTCCACCTGTTCGGTAGTTTTGTTTTGATCTCTGGCCAGGTTGTCGATAAAGCCCCCAACGCCTTCTGATAAAGTAGGCCCGGGTAGCACAGAATTTACGGTAACCGCGGTACCTTTGGTCAGTTCGGCCAGGCCGCGGGCAACCGCCAGTTGGGCGGTTTTGGTCATTCCGTAATGTATCATTTCTTCGGGGATCTGTATTGCCGACTCGCTCGATATAAAAATGATCCGTCCCCAGCCATTATTTAACATTTGACCGAAGTAGGCACGGGCCAAACGAATACCGCTTAGTACATTTATCTCATAAAAACGCAGCCAATCCTCATCGGTGATATTGGCGAAAGCTTTGGGCTCAAAGACGGCCACGTTATTGATCAGGATATCTATCTGTGGTATTTGCGTGATCAGGTTGTTGATAGATTCAACGCTTGTAAAATCAGCAATTACGCCACTCACTTTATCGTTTGCACTCTCGGTTTTAATTTGTGCTACTGCTTTATCCACCCGTTCGGCCGTACGCCCATTAACAATCACTTCGGCGCCTTCCTTTGCTAATTGGAGGGCGATGGCATAACCTATCCCGGCGGTAGAACCGGTAACCAGTGCTTTTTTGTTTTCTAAGTGCAGATCCATAATATTTCAAGATTAATGCAATATGTAACTATTATTGTTATTTGATCGAGAAACCATAAGTCAGGTGAAACGCACGACATATTTCCTCTCTGTACTTAAGATTGTTTAATATAATTGAACTTTACTATTAAACACCTGCATTGCGATAACCACCACTGTTTAACAGTTGCATAAGGCAAATTGTTGATGTTTGAGATGAGTAATTACTTTAGTAAAAATGCCAGCAGGTCTTTTTGGACCTGCGGTGTGTTTTCCTGCACCACCCAGTGGCCCGAATCTTTGATGACCGATTCCTGCACGTTAGTAGCCACCAGCCTGGTGTGTGTTGCCAGGAATGGGGCGGCAAAATGATCTGAGCCCATGGCCAGTACAGGCATGGTTATTTTGTGTTTGGCAAATTCAAGATTATCTTTAGCGTCCTGGTTAAAATAGCCAAACCAATGGAATGCGCCGGTAGTTGCACCCGGCACCGAATAAGCACGAATAAATTCTTTACGTTCTGCTGCGTTAAATGCATTTTTTTTAAAACCTACCACCGGCCAAAAATCTGTTAAGAAAAGGCCTGCTTTGCCCGAAACCAATTCCCCGGCATGCGGCTGCGCGAAAAAGCCAAACCACCAGGCCTGCGCTTTTACCTGGCCCCAAACAGGCTCAATGCCCGGCAGCAAAGCGTCCAGTAAAGCGAGTTTTTTCACATCACCCGGAAATTGGGCGGCATATGCATAAGCTACCATCAGGCCGATGTCGTGCCCCACAACGTTTACATGCTGGTAGCCTAATTTCTTCATCAGCTCATGCATGTCTACCGCCATATTCTTTTTATCATAGCCAGCTGCGGGTTTGCCCGATTCTCCTACACCGCGCATGTCAGGAGCTATCACGGTGAAGTGTTTGGATAATTCGGGCAGCAGCCTGTTCCACATATACCAGTTTTGGCCAAAGCCGTGTATCAGCAGCAAAGGTTCACCTTTGCCACCAATCACATAATGGATCTTCACATTGTTTACGGTCGCGTACTGATGCTTAAAATTTGACGGGGGGTTAGCCGGAGTAACCGCTGCGAAAACATTAGCGATTAAAGCCGAGAACAGCAGGGTAACCAATAGCTGTTTCATTGTTGTTCTAATTTTCATGGTTTGATTGTTTTTGATATAGATTTATGATTATTTATTCTTGTTATTGCTAATGTCTTTGTATGCGTTAGGGAGGTTAAAATTGTAGTGCAGCCAATTGAACAGCACATAACCTTTATCGAACTCCTTCATTGTTACCGCCGCTTTGGTTTGTTCCAGGCTCAGTCCTTTATCTACCGCCGCTTCCACTTCTTTTTTCAGTTCTTCAACATAATCGATGGTATATTTTATACCGGCTTTGTTGGTAATACGGCCATGGCCGGGAATAATAATGGCATCGTCCGGCAAAAAGTCGTATACCTTTTTTAGGTTAACGGCAGGTTCCAAAAATATGCCATCAAATAACCAAGGGATAGCAGGGCTTTCCGCGATAAAAGGATTGCCTGCCCAAAACACTTTTTGATTAGGCAGCCACGCAAACAGATCGGCCTGGGACTGCGCGGGGCTGATATTCAGTAGTTCAACAATCTTGCCTCCGCCCATATCTATTTTAAGATTGCTGTTCTTGGGAATTACAATATCTGCCGGCCGGAAAACGGCATTTTCAATACCCCTGCCAGTGCCGAAAAGGCTTACCATGAATCTCTTGATACCATCATAGTTTTTGGACAGATTTTCTTTCGCGAATTCATTTTGAATGATGTGGGTAGATGGAGGCAGTAAATAATTAGTAAAACAATGGTCGCCGTGATCGCTGGTGTTAATGGCGTAAATGATGGGCTTATCGGTCACCGAGCGGATCAGTTTTACTTCCTGGTCGTAAAGACGCTTGGTCATCATTACCTCAATCAGCAACACTCCTTTATCGCCTACTATAAAACCGCCGGTCGTGGCCTGCGGGATACCTTTGGTAGTTTCTGATTCGGCAGTAGCCGGGATAATAGCATAAATATCCGTGGCGACTTTATGTAGCCTCAGGGTTACTTTGTTGGCGTCCCAGATAGGAATCGTGGGCGGCATTTGTGCATACGCACTACCGCTTAGCAGCAGGCAGGCAAATAACAGTTTCAAAATTGGATTTTTCATATGATTAGATTTAAGTTTTATTTTTGATAGCCGCCGTAGTAATTAATTGGCGACCAGTTTGGGATAGCACTGTTAATTGGCGGGCATTCGTTTTTATATTTACCAGCAGCGTAAACAACTTTCCCGTTGACTATGGTCATAAGGGAAGTAATGTGTTTAACTTTATCCGGGGCAGTATTAAAGTAATCATCGGAGAGGATAACCATATCCGCGTACATGCCTTTCACAAGTTTGCCCTTCACATTCTGCTCGCCCGAGCACCAGGCACTGCCCGATGTGTAGAGTTGCAATGCCGTAAATTTATCCAGCACCTGATCTTTCGGCCAGAACTGCATACCGCC
>CBFGNE010000236.1:0-6145 GCA_965649995.1 uncultured Mucilaginibacter sp. | reverse complement strand
ACAACTGTAAACTTTGCCTAACAATAAAAGAGCGATGGATTATGGCCCAGCGCTCTTTTTTACTGCTTTATATTTTGCTTTTTATTTAGCCTTTTTTGCAACTGGTTTTGCAACAACAACGGGCTGTGGTGTTGGCTCAGGCTTTTTCTTCTTCAGTTCGGCAAAAAGGGCACCGCCTAAAGCAAGCACCAATAATATCGAACTGGCCAGGGAGATACCCTCACCGGTATAATAAGATGCCGGGTGGAAGATAAACTCAATTTTATGGTTACCTACCGGGATATTTGCCGCGCGTAATAAATAATCGGCACGGAAAAATGGTTGCTCTGCACCGTCTATCAGCATCTTCCAGCCTTTATTGTAATATATCTCAGAAAATACCGCAACCTGGTTAGTTGCCGAGCTGCTTTTGTATGTTAAATGATCTGGCGTGTACTTAGTAAGCGTAATAGTTGCATTGGTATCAATAGCCAGGGTTTTAGCTTCGGCCAACGGTTTATATTGCTTATCAACCATCGCCTCGTCTTTTGGCGAAAAGCTGCTGATAGCCTGCATTTCTTCGTCAGCATCTTTTACATATCTCACGCTTTTTACAAACCAGGCATGCCCACAGGCGGTTTGGTTGTTTTGCAAGCCTGCATTTTGTGTTTTCGAATCGGTAGTAATGATATACTTGGTGTTCAGCATATCCAGCACATCATGATTGATTGTTTTGGTGAACTGATTCAAATACAACTCATCATATCTTTTCAGCCTTGCTGCCGAGTAACCAGTTACAGATTTATGGAAGAAAGGGTTAAACATATCCGAACGGAAATCCGCGCCGGCATCAAACACACGGAAATCCGGATCGGTATCCTTCATAATAAAGGTATCAACCTCCCTTGGTTGAACCACCTGCGCGGCCTCCATTTTGTCCTGAAAACTGCTCTCTTTAAGGTAACGTTTATCTATCTGCCACATATCAACCAATACTATGGCAAATAAAATGACCGACAGTAGCTGCACTTTTATTTTATTGTTGACGAATGCCCAAAGCAGCCCAAAGGTTACCAGCAGGAATAGAAACGTACGTATGGCATCGGCACGCTCGAGCGATATCCTATCGGCAATAACAGCATTGCCCACCGCATTGGCGGTAGCGGTGTCATTTTTAAGCATCTGCGCCAGGTAATTTACCATTTCGGTATGGTTATCTGTCCTAAAGCTTAACAATAGCGTTGGTAACGCTATTAGGATAAGCGTAAGCCCGCCCACAATACCGCCGGCGATGTATAGTTTTTTTGTGATAGCTTTTTTATCAGGGTTCTCAATCATTTCCTGCACCGCCAATAGGGCCAGTATAGGGAAACAAAGACCGGCAACGGCCAGTATAGATTCTACCGCACGAAACTTGTTGTACAGCGGGAAGTAGTGGAAAAATATATCGGAAAGGAACGGCAGGTTACGCCCGAAAGATAACAGCATGGTTAATACTACGGTACCCAGCAGCCACCATTTTAAACGGTTGCGTACGATGATGAGCCCAAAAACAAACAGGAAGCAAATTACCGCACCAAAATAAAACGGCCCCGATGTACCCGGCTTGGTACCCCAGTAGAGGGGTATAATTTGCGAGGTTATTTGCTGTGCGTATTGCAATGCCTGGTCTTGCGGGATACCCTTCTCAACAAACACTTTTACGGTTGCCGCATCCGGGCTGATAGGCTCGGCGCTTGGCAATGCACCGCCATAAGCATTTGGCACTAAAAACGTAAACGATTCGCCCACGCCCTGGCTCCACTGGTAAGCGTACTCTTTATCTAAACCGTTGCTTGGCTCTTTGGCGGTCGATTTTAGGTTCGATTTGCCACGGATGGTTTCGGTGCCATAATCGTAAGTACTCCATAGTATGGAAGCATTTACAGCGATTGCCAATAAGGTAGCGCCTGCAAGAAAGCCAACAGCTTTTAAAAACGGTTGCATCTTTTTCCCTTTAACGGCATGGAATAATTCGATGCACATTAAAATAATGATGGATAGCAACAGGTAATAGGTCATTTGGATGTGGTTGGAACGGATCTCCATGGCCAGGAAAAACGCCGCCAATGCCGAGCCGCTAAGGTAATTACCTCTCAGCGTCATGATAATACTGGCAATTATCGGTGCAAAAAAAGCGATAGCAAAAGCCTGGTTGGAGTGCCCCGCCACCAGCAATATTATATTATAACTGGAAAATGTGAACGCCACAGCACCGGCAGCTGCCAGCCATGGGTTCATTTTCAGCACGATAAATAAAAAGTAGGTGCCTAATAAAAGCAGTAATAAGGTATCAACCGGGTTAGGGAAGGTAGCTTTTACCACATTTACCACGTGCGACGTGATATTGCTTGGGTATGGCGCCCATATCTGGAAGGTTGGCATCCCGCCGAAGATCTGGTTGGTCCACAAAATGGTGGTGTCCCTGGCGCGGTAATCATTTATCTCCTTTTGGGTAGATTGTGCTCCAATTACATCGCTCTGCCCCAAAGTTTTACCCTGAAACGAAGGGGTAAGGTAAAAAAAGCATATAGCTAAAAAAATTCCGATAACAGCCAGGTGGATGCCATTACGTTTAAACCAGTTATTCATCTAAATTATTTAAAGGGACGTTTATAACAATCTCCAAAAATAGAAATTTGAATGATAAAGGAACGATAAGTTTTGGTAAAGAATGTTAATTAACAGTTATGCGGTTGCTTATTGATGTAATAAAACACCAATGCCATCCCAATGATGCTGATAATATAAACAATTGTGTGTAAACGGTTATATGTTTCGCGGTTGCGGCGAATGGTGTAGGCATTATACAGGGCAAGCAAGGCTATGGCTGCCCAAAAAAAATTGTTGATCTTATCGCAGGTGGTAAACAGCGATATCAGTACCGCCAGTACAATACAGTTGGTTACTATAAGCAGCAGTTGCGGCGGGGTGTTGTCATGGGCACGCCTCCGTTTGTACAGGTTCTCAGGCAGCATTGGTTTATTTTATTTCTTCGTAATCTACAAAATCGCCTTCAGTATCGGGCACTTTACTTTTTTGCCCTTCGGGGATGTAATCCACTTTAATGCGCCCTTCCGGTTGTTTTGGCTGCTGGTAATGTTGCTGTTGGGCAGCGTTTTGCTGCGCATTATTTATTACGCTCCTGAATATGGCCGGCAACAACAGTTTAAACAGGTAGCGGACAATATAAAGGATACAAATAATTATGATCAATACTCGAAATAACATCTCTTACTATTTTGGCTTACAAATATAAGTAGTATAACGTAATAATTGTTTGGATATGATATTTGCCTCGATTTGAAGATTTGGTAATTTGAAGATTTGAAAATGAAGTACCGCAATTACAATAATTTTCAAATCTTCTCATTTTCAAATTAGCTAAACTTCTCCTCCATCATTTTCTCCAGCGCAAACATTTCATCGCGCAGCTTGGCGGCCAGCAGGAAATCCATATTCTTGGCGGCGGCAACCATATCCTTGCGGGTGCTTTCGATGGATTTTTTCAAATCGGGTTTGGTCATGTACTGTACAATCGGGTCGGCCGCAAGCGTTATGGCATCGTTCTCTACATAGGCCTGCTGTACGCCGCCTTTAAAGTCGACCACTGATGTTTGCTCCATAATTTCCTCGCGCGATTTGCCAACTGTACGGGGTACAATGCCATGCTCAGCATTGTATTTCATTTGCAGCTCGCGGCGGCGGGTGGTTTCTGATATAGTTATAGCCATCGAGTCCGTTATCTTGTCGGCATACATAATTACCCGGCCACGGTCGTTACGGGCAGCGCGGCCAATGGTTTGTATCAATGAGCGCTCTGACCTCAAAAAGCCTTCTTTATCCGCATCTAAAATAGCTACCAATGATACCTCCGGCAGATCCAAACCCTCGCGTAATAAGTTAATGCCTATCAGTACATCAAATTCGCCCAGGCGCAACCCGCGCAATATCTCCACGCGCTGCAGGGTTTTTACTTCCGAGTGGATGTAGCGGCATTTAATGCCCAACCTATCCATGTATTTGGCCAGTTCTTCGGCCATGCGTTTGGTGAGGGTGGTTACCAATATGCGGTCGCCCATTTTTATGGTTTTATCCACCTCGTCAAGCAAGTCATCCACCTGGTTTATTACAGGGCGGATATCGATCAAGGGATCGAGCAGGCCAGTTGGGCGTATCACCTGCTCTACCACTACACCGCCCGATTTTTCCAGCTCGAAATCGGCTGGCGTTGCGCTTACATAAATCGTTTGCGGTGCCAAACGTTCAAACTCCTGGAAGTTGAGCGGCCGGTTATCCATCGCTGCCGGCAAGCGGAAGCCATAATCAACCAGCGAGATCTTTCTCGACCTGTCCCCGCCGTACATCGCCCTTATCTGCGGCACGGTAACATGGCTTTCGTCAATCACCATCAGGTAATCGTCCGGGAAATAATCCAGCAAACAGAAGGGGCGCATACCCGGTTCGCGGCCGTCAAAAAAGCGGGAGTAGTTCTCTATGCCGCTGCAATAGCCCAATTCGCGGATCATCTCCAGGTCGTAATTTACCCTTTCTTCCAGCCTCTTAGCTTCTATGAAGCGGCCATCATCAATAAATTGCTTTTTGCGGGTTTCCAGTTCCTCCTGTATGGCCCAAACCGATTGCTGGAAGCGCTCGCGCGGGGCAACGTACAGGTTGGCAGGATAAACCACCATATGCGTCATCTTCTCGATGGTTTTGCCGGTGGTGATATCAAAAGTGCTCAGTTCCTCTATATCATCCCCAAAAAAGGAAATACGGTAAGCATAATCCATATAGGCGGGGAAGATATCCACGGTATCGCCCTTTACCCTAAACGTACCGCGTTTAAAATCTGCCGTGGTGCGGGCGTATAATATCTCTACCAGCCGGTGTAGAAAGGCATTGCGGCTAATACGCGTGCCCACCGCGAACTTAAATACCGAATTGGCAAAATCCTCGGGGTTACCCATACCATAAATGCAGGAAATGGAGGAAACCACAATAACATCCCTCCTGCCGCTCATTAAAGCCGAGGTGGTGCGCAGGCGCAGTTTTTCTATCTCCTCGTTTATCTGGAGGTCTTTTTCGATATAGGTATTGGATGAGGGTATAAACGCCTCGGGCTGGTAATAATCGTAGTAAGATACAAAGTAGTTCACCGCATTATCGGGGAAGAACTGCTTAAACTCGCCATACAACTGCGCCGCCAGGGTTTTGTTGTGGCTTAATATCAGCGTAGGCTTTTGGGTTTGCTCAATAACGTTGGCAATGGTAAACGTTTTGCCCGAGCCGGTTACCCCCAACAGGGTTTGGAAAGGGTCGCCGCTGTTAACGCCTTCCACCAGTTGTTTTATGGCGGTTGGCTGATCACCGGTTGGTACGTACTGAGAAGTTATTTTAAAATCCATTTATACAAAGGTATAGATTTGAGATGTTAGATATGAGATTTGAGATTCAACTCCAATAGTTTAATGCTTAATCTGCTTTGAACAATTCAAAACTACCCCGGGTTAGTGACAACCCTATGGCAGTAGTAATTTAGTAAACGAAATAATTCAAAGATTGATTGTTATTGTCTATCAATTTAGCAACCTTTAAAAAGATTTCAAGCGTCGCAACCGAAGGCATGATCCACGTACAGGGTAACCTGCCGAAAGCAAAATCTATGTTTGCTGTGGATGAGTGAATGACGAGTAAAGTTATGTTCCGCCAGGAATTGGCTTAACCAATTAAATTACACAACGTTGTACTTTGACGATTTTAACCTTTGGGCCCTGACCAAAAAACTTTGTTCGCTAATTTGCTGCTCTACTTCGGTAATGGCTTTCATAAGGTTATTTTGGGTATTGGTAAGTTCGGCAGCGGCAGCCTTCATAATTTCCCAAACGGGTTGCATCTGTTTAACCAGCGCCTGGCCTTTGGCAGTTAACTGAATGAGCCGCTTACGCTCATCGGCTTTATCCTTTTTTGACCGGATCAGCTTTTCTCTCTCCAGCTCTTTAAGCAGTGTTATGGTTGATGGATGGGTATATCCTATTTCGTTAGCAATTTCAACCACACTTAAAATAGGTTTAAAGTGCAGGGTATAAATAACCGGGAACCACTTGGGTTCAAAATCGATATTATT
>CBFGNE010000235.1:0-6194 GCA_965649995.1 uncultured Mucilaginibacter sp. | reverse complement strand
CGGCCCCCTTCCTGATCCTTGCATCTTAATGTCCTGCTTCTTGTGTTACCCTCCGTGCTGGTATATGGTCCACACGTTGCCCGATGGGTCGGCAAAACGAGCAACGGGGATACCGGAGTCTTTATCGAAGGGTTCGACAACGGTACCGCATGCGGCAACAATATCATCAAGCGTTTTCTGCGCATCATCTACCATAATAGATACCCGCATGCCGGATGTTACCACCGGCTCATCAACTTTAAACCACATGCCGCTAACGCCGCCGGTGCCATCGTCGAAATTGGCGTTGCCCTGCTCATCGCTGCGTATCTCCCAGCCAAACACCTTTTGGTAAAAAGCTATTGCGTGCTCTATATCGAGCGCCGGTATCTCTACATAACATATTTTGCCGTGCCCAAACACGGGCTCCTGGTTCGCCATTGGTTTATAATTTAGTTTGCTGTGTCTTAATTCTTGTTTCTTGCCTCTTGATTCATTTCTTCAGATCGCCTTCTGTATCTGCCACAAATGCCCAAACGGGTCGCGGATGGCGCCTTGCCGGTAGCCGTAATCATAATCCTGAACGGGCGATGTAATTGTTGCGCCGGCTGCTACGGCTTGCTCTACAATCGCATGTACATCATCCACAAACAGCCCTATTACCACGGTAGTGGCGCCATTTATAGTGCCGGGACTAACCGCACTTGAATTGCGCGTTTGCTCGTGCAAATGAAATAACATACCGCCGATAGAAAACTCCGACACATGCACCGTGCCGTCGTCGTTACCAAAGCGGCGTACTTCCACCGCGCCAAAAGCTTTCTCGTAAAAGCTTACGTCGGTTATCCCGTTAGGGATGAATAATTCCGGGGCGAATCCTTTCGGTTCCTTCGGCACCAATTCATGATCAAAAACCTCGACATTCATTTTTTTATAGATTAGTTAATCCTCTTCCTCTAATATAAATATTTCCTCCACGGGTTTGCCAAACACCCTGGCAATTTTTAATGCCAGTACCGTGGATGGCACGTAGCGGTTGCTTTCGATGGTATTGATGGTTTGCCGCGATACGCTTATCAGTTCGGCTAAATCTGCCTGCGTAATGTTTTTGATGGCGCGTTCTACCCTTATCATATTCTTCATGGCCTATGCCTCTTCCTTTTTTAGTAAGCGGTTAATCTGCCATATTTTCCAGCGAAAGCGAATAATGAAAAATGCCAGCGGTATCCACAAGTTTAAAAACAGGATATGTTCCCGATCCTCAGATACTATCAGCGTGGCTACCAACAGTGCATAGTTTACATAAATGGCCCATTGCAACGAATCTAACCGCAACTGAGTGATCTGCTCATCCTCCACACGCTCTTTAGAAAAGGCCACTAAAAATAACCCTATAGCTACCAACAGGGCAGTGCCAATAAAAAACCAATGGTCGTGGCTAAAAAATACTGTGTTTTCGCCTGTTTTATATCCCTGGTAGTGCCCGCCGTCAACGGCTTTCATTAGCGCCATAACGGGGATATGAATTACTACAAAAAACCATCCCAGGTATTTGCACCAGTATGGAAACAGAAAGCGTGTTTTCATGATGTAAAGTTTGATTTACCAAATGTAAAACATACTGGGAACTATATACTACTTGGGACAAAGGTATTTTTTATTTTTTACTTAAAATTGGTAACCCACCTTTCGTATAACCGATAGTGTCTATACGCTTACCACCAAATTCTTTAAATGGGTCTTTCTTAATTAAAATTCCTAATGGGTCTTTTTTAGGCGGTGGGGGTGGTAATAAAGGGGCGGTGTCCGTTTTTGAACTATCTCTCAATGTGCTATCAACTAACTCAACTTCACCCTTTGGTGGTGTCCAAGGCTTATCTAAATAGAAGTTTCCTAAAATACCTGTGTACATATCATCTCTGCGATGGCCATAACCCATACTGCTATTATCCCTGTACTTGCTATAAATGAAATAATTGGATTGACGTTGCAACCCTTTGTAACTATCCTTACCTAAAAACTCTTTAAAATCCTTTGCGGATGGGTTGGTAAATATTAATACGGCTAAAGCAATTATTGGTAAAATAATCAATGCCCGTTTAAAAATCTTCATTGCAATTTGGTTTACATGAAGTTAGCATTATTAATTGGCTTTATGTACATTGTAGGCTTAAACCTAATCTCACATGTTTTTAAACACACAACCCTCTGCCGTAATTCAGCATTATATCAATCCCGATTTCATATCTGAACAATTAACACAGGCCTCTCACAAAGTTGGATTGGGTATCAGTATCGATGGGGAAATGTTGAAGCTAACTTTTAATGTAGTATTTAAAAAAAGAGATAGTATAGATGTTGTTTTAGCAACATTCCAAATTGAAAAATTATCTGAGTTTACGGCAATTGATAAGAGTGAGGATAGGTATCACATTACCTTTTATGTAGAGATGTTTTCAGACGAGGTGTGGGAACTCTTGAAAACCACGACACCAAAGTATATGCTTCAAATAGAATTGCCCTTGATAAACGAAATTCAAAAAGAAAACATAGTAAGCGCCGTTTCTTTGGCACTAACAAAATCCGGCTATTACCTGTAAAGGTAAGTTTAACGGTTGACGTTTGTAATGATTTATTAGCCATGCCTAATTAATTTAATTACGCAAAGCTAATAATTTATTTGGTATCTTTCTTAGGTTGTATCTTAGTATTAACAGCGATGTTAATCATCTGCTCTAAAGTCCCGTCGAACGTTACTTTCTCTTCATACTTTTCAGCCCTGACTTTACGCTTTACCTTTGGTTTTTTTTCTTCATCTGCCATATACAAAATTACTTAATTAAATCGCTATATGTTAAACGTACATTATTTACATTTTTGATTGCATCCTCAAAGCGAATAACATCTTTAAGAGTACGAGTGTTGTACCTATAACCAAACTCATGGCAATAGCGGTGTAAGTGCTTAGGGCTTACTTGGTGGTATATACCGTAGATGCCTCTTTTAAGTTGGCTAAAGAAACCCTCGATAGTATTGGTATGTATATCCCCTCTTACAAACTCTTTTTGCACGTGGTTAACTGTTTCGTGCTCGAAAGAATGTTTAAGGCTACCATACATAGTTGAACTATCGGTTATTACTAAAGCATCTGCTTTTACGTTTGCTTCTATAACAGGGAATACATCGTTAAAGCGTAATTTATCTTTACCGAATACTTGTGTTTTAACAATGCCTTTAGTTCGCTCAACCAAAGCAACAACTGTAGTTTTAGATGCAAATTGAGCACCCGATGCACGTAACTCCGCACGTTTCTTATTGCTCTTATTTGCTGTTTTACCACCAACGTATGTTTCGTCCATTTCAACTACACCCTCTAACTGCTCACCTGCATTAAGGTTCAGCATTTCTCGTATACGGTGTAAAACAAACCAAGCAGTTTTTTGAGTTATATTTAAGTCCCTGGATAACTGTAAAGATGAAATACCTTTTTTGTGCGCAGTACATAGGTACATTGCGGCAAACCATGTACGTAATGATATTTTAGTGTTCTCGAAGATCGTACCAGTAGTAACGGTAAATTTCTTATGGCACTCTTTAGCTTTGCATTTAAAGCCTCTATTTGTTACGTATGCGCCAACGTTACCACAATGAGGGCAATACGGCTCATCGTTCCACCGGCTCTTAGCTAAATAGGCTACGCATGTAGTTTCTTCTTTGAAGAAATCTAATACTTGAGTGAGGCTTTTAAATTGAGTTGCCATGTGTTTTAATAGCTTATTGGGACAAATATAATATTAATAACAATATGGGACAAATTTATTTGAAAATAGTTTTGTAGATTGTGGGCTACCAATCTAAATCATTATGATAAATTCACCAGAAGAAAGATTATTTGCGTACATAGGCTCATGTAGGGGCGCATTTATTAATCAGGTTGCTTATATAGAGAAAAAAATGGAGTTTTTTGTTGCTTACCATTTTTGTAGAAACATTCAACGAGCTCACGAAATGGTTGAATTTTTAACAGGGGATAGATTCGTTTCGTTTGAATCTAAAAGGATGGCATTTCAATATGTCTTAGAGAGGCATCATGGTGAATTATATAAAAAAAGCAAGGGAAAATTTGAATCGCTTACTAAAATACAAAACGAAAGAAACAAACTTGCCCATTTAATAGCAGACACTACGCCTTTGGCGGTTGACCTCTTTATAAAAGATGGAACATTTTCACTTATAAAGTTTTCTAAAGATACAAAGCCTGTGATCTACAAAACAGCATATATAAAAGAAATAACAGAGATAGTTGACGATGTAGCAAATTGGATGAATTCCACTTTAAGAGAATATCTTGAAAACAACGAAGCCGCCTCGTAATTATCATGTTGCAACATTCTAATTAGTCAACGGCGACCTCTGAATTATCTTAATAATACAAACATAATTATTATTTGCTAAATACTCTTGACATTATGTACAGCATACTTTACATTTGTCTTGTCCCAAGTAGTATATAGTTCCCAACATACTTTACATTTTTACAAGTTTATTTACCGCTATTCCGTTGTAATAGGCGGCCGCGCGGACCAGGAAGTTAACAACGAAAAAAGCACCCTTTTGAGGCGCTCTTTTATAAAATATTGTTGTTAGTACTTAGCGGGTACCGCCGGCTGGTTTTTTATCTACTACAGGGCGGGCATCCCGGTTAGCTAATTCCCAGCCGGTGAAAAACGCCAGTTGAGCGCGTTTTGCCAGCAGCGGAAAGTTAATTTTGCTTACTTCGTCGCCGGGTTGGTGGTAATCGGCATGTACGCCGTTAAAGTAAAATATAATTGGCACGCCGTAACGGGCAAAGTTGTAATGATCGCTACGATAGTAGAAACGATTTGGATCGTTAGGGTCATCGTATTTATAATCCAGTTTCAATTGGGTATAGGTATTATTGGCATCCTCGCCAATTTTGTTCAGGTCGGAGCTGAGCATGTTAGAGCCTATTGAATACACATAGTTAGCAGAATCGGGCTTGCCTATATATTCTTCGCCTACGCGGCCAATCATGTCAATGTTCAAATCGGCAATAGTATTAGCCAATGGGTAAACCGGATGGTCGGTATAGTACTCAGAGCCTAACAAGCCTTTTTCCTCGCCAACATTCCCCAGGAACAATACGCTGCGGCGCGGGCCTTTGCCGTCCTTTTTAGCCTTGGCAAATGCCTGGGCAATTTCAAGCATCCCGGTAGTACCGCTGCCGTCATCATCGGCACCGTTGTTTACTTTGTCTTTAGCACCGGGGCGGGTAACCAAGCCTATATGGTCATAATGTGCCGAGAAAATAAGCACTTCGTTTTTTAGCTTAGGGTCGCTACCTGGCATAAAACCTAAAACATCAACAGCTTTTACATCAGTCATGGTAGTATTATAAGCTATCGCAACGGTAGATTTTACAGTTTGCGTTTGCTTGGCCGTAGCAGAAGCTGTTTTAAGTTCATCATAAGTTTTGCCCGACGGTTTAACTATAGCATCCGCAACTGCAGTGGTAATGTTAAATACCGGCGCATCGGTATTATTCTCGGCTGGTTTTTTTATGGCCAACACGCCGCCGCCGCTTGGGTTTTGGCCGCCAAAACGCTTAAGCAACGCGGCAATCTCGCCGTTGGCAGCAAGTATCACAGCCGGTTTTTGCCTGCGGATAGCGGTTAGAATCGCCTGGCGTGCAGTGCTTGCCCTGTAGCCGGTATTAGTTTTGGTACCAGCAAGGGGTTTATCTTCGTTTATCAACAATACAACCTTACCGGCAAGGTCGGTACCTGCAATTTCATCTGCTGTGCCATAACCAACAAAAACAACATCAGTTGCATTGATAGCCTTATCCGGAAAAGTGCCACGTACAAAAAAATCCGTCCAATTACCAAAACTTTGCCCGCCTATAGAAAAGGCACTAATGGTAAGTTTGGTTTCTGCCAAAGGCACATCAAAAAAATAAGAGCCATTTACCGGCGCTTGTAAGCCTAATTTTTTAAACTCGCCCGCTATATAGTTAGCGGCCTTTTCGGCACCGGGCTTGCCGGTTTCGCGGCCTTCAAACTCGTCCGACGCTAATATGGTCAGGTGTTTTTTGGCATCATCAGCAGTAATTAACTTGCTGTACTTAACTGCTGTAGCATTTTGCTGTGCACAAGCACTTGCACCAATAGCCAGGGCAGTTATAAAAAGCGATA
>CBFGNE010000234.1:0-6223 GCA_965649995.1 uncultured Mucilaginibacter sp. | reverse complement strand
GGTGCAAGTATAGCCAAAGGCAGCCTGAGCGACCTGGTAAATACTTTTAAAACAAAAGCGGAAATAAAGGATATGGATAAGGGCTTAATGAGCGACCTAAGCCTGATAGCGCAACGCGGCACCCCAAAAAATATCGACCGTATAATGGCTTACCTAAAACCCAAAATGGACCAGGAGGCTTATAAAAACAACGCACTATTGCAGCAGTTGGTTGCCAAGCCCGATTCTGCAAGCCTGATGGATTTTAAAGCCAAAATAGGCGGCACTATGGGCGGTATGGTACAATATGATGATGCAGTAATGCAATTGCGCGGCATAAAAACGCCCGAAGAACTTGTGCTGTTAAAAAAATCGGTGCAGATAAGCAGCCTTGCCCACGCCGAAGCCATGCGCGCCGTAACGCCGCAAATGAGCGAGCGCGAACTGGAAGGCATTATGCTATACGTGCATAAAAAATATGGTGCCGAAGATGAGGGTTATCCGCCAATTGTAGGCGCCGGCGGCAACGGTTGTATTTTACATTACGAAGAAAATGAAGCCACCGCCGTTCAAAACCAGTTGGTGCTAATGGATGTGGGTGCCGAATATCATGGCTACTCTGCCGATGTTACCCGCACTTTCCCGGCAAACGGCAAGTTTACCGAGGCGCAAAAGGCTATTTACCAATTAGTTTACGATGCACAGGAAGCTGTGTTCCCCCTTTGCAAGGAGGGTGTGCCATACGCACAGCTGGAAGCAAAAACAGGAGAAGTGCTTGCTGCCGGGTTAATAAAGCTTGGCATTATAAAAGACCAAAAAGAATTGCGCACCTACTACCCTCACGGTGTATCGCACCATTTAGGGCTTGACGTGCACGACAAAGGCGGCTACGGCGGCGAGCTAAAGGCGGGCATGGTGATCACTATAGAACCGGGCATTTACATCCCTGCCGGCAGCCCATGCGATAAAAAATGGTGGAACATTGGCGTACGAATAGAAGACGACATCCAAATAGGTAAAGACAAAGGTATTAACCTATCGGTTGATGCGCCGCGTACCTGGCAGGACGTTGAAAAAATGGCGGCCGAAAAAAGCATTTTCGATGCAGGGAAATTCCCGGCTTTGAATACTTTAAAATAGTTTTACGCTGTTTACGACAAAGGATAGCATATTCACATAGAGCACAAAGACAATAAGTTTGTGCTCTTGTGCTTTATTTACTTTGTGTACTTCGTGGGTAAAAAATCAATGTATTGATTTTCAAATGCCAATTGCCTACATTTACCAAAACCATTAGCCTAACCCATGGTATTTTGCATTAAATTTTCCCGGTTTGCAAAATTTGCGTGTACAGTTTGTGTGTGCATCGGCCTCCTCGCGTTTAAATTTAATGCTGCCTTTGCACAGGATACCTCTGCCATTAAAAAGCTTATCCATACGGCAGAAGACAGCCAGGCACGCCTCCCTTTAGAAAAACTTTACCTGCAACTGGATAGGCCCTATTACACCACCTACGATACCATTTGGTTTAAAGCCAATTTGTTTAAGGCAGCAACCTATACACCATCGCGGCTGAGCAGCAAACTGTATGTAGAACTGGTAAACGACAGCAGCAAAGTAGTAAACCGCTTTGCCATACCCTTGGCAGCGGGTTTGGGGCAGGGGCATATCGTACTCGATGAAAAAATAACCGATGGCAGCTACACGCTGCGCGCTTATACCAACTGGATGCAAAATTTTGGCGAAGGTATATTCTTTAGCAAGCAATTTTACGTAGGGAAGCCATCTGCACAGGGCAGTTGGCTTGTTAATGAACAACACACGGTTAAAACCATTTCGCAGGGCAACGAGGTGAACCTTGCCCTGCAGTTAACCAAACTTGATAAGTCGGTTATCCCCTACCGGGATATAGAATTAAGGCTAACCGAGGGCAAGAAAACGCTTTTTAAGAATTCTTTTTTAACATCCGATGGTGGCAGGTTAGCAGCGAATTTTATCCTTTCGTCAAAAACAGATACCCGCAAACTTTCGTTGCTTGTTACCGATAAAAACACAAAAAACAAATATAGCTTCCCGTTTTACCCGGGCGGGCCATTGCAAAACATCGATCTGCAGTTTATGCCCGAAGGGGGTATGCTGGTAGCGGGCATTTCGTCCCGGGTGGCATTTAAGGCTATAGGCGAGGATGGTTTGGGTGTGGATATTAAAGGCGTTATTGTAAACAGCCGTGATAAAGAAGTGAGTTCTTTTACCAGTACGCACAACGGGATGGGCATTTTTATACTGCTGCCACAAGCAAATGAAATTTATACAGCAAAATATGAAGTAAACGGCATTACACGTTCAGCCCCTCTTCCTTTAGCTACAGCATCGGGTATAACGCTCAAAGTAGATAACCTTTCCCTGCCCGATTCTATTTTGGTTTCGGTAAGAACCACACCGGGCTTTCAGGATCAAAATAAATGGTACATACTAATGGTGCAATCAGCAACCGAAGTTTATGTGGGTGTTCCGTTTAATTTAAGCAGCGGGTATTGTAACATCCACTCGCCTAAGCAGGGTTTAAGCTCGGGTATTATCAGTTTTACTATCCTCGACTATGCGGGCACTCCGTTATGCCAACGACGGGTGTTTATAGATAATCACGACCGGCTGAATATGGATATTACAAGCAACCAGCCCGTACATCAGCCAAAAGACAGCATTGCCCTTACACTAAATGCATGCAATGCCGATGGCTCGCCGGTAATAGGTAGCTTCGCGGTTTCGGTAACGGATGATACGTATATTACCGATAGGCCAGGTACAGATAATATTGTGAGCCGTTTGTTGCTTACATCAGAACTTAAGGGCTATGTAGAAGATGCCGCCTGGTATTTTACTACCGGTGGCGATAAACACGCAGCCCTTGATAATTTAATGCTTGCACAAGGCTGGGCAGGGTTCAACTGGGCTGATGCCCTGCAACCTGCCAAACGGGTTAAATTCTTTGCCGAGCCGGATAACCGCCTAACCGGCAACCTGCGCGGTCTTTTTAACAAACCGGTTAAGGATGCCAAGCTCAGCCTGTTTTCGGTAAGCAAAAAATATGGATTGGTGCTTTACGATACCGTTAGCAATGCGCAGGGCGAGTTTACATTTAATAACTTACCGCTGTTTGATACCATCTCTTATACCCTAAGGGTGAACAACAAAAAGGATAAGGCATCCACAGCCGATATTAATTTAGATGTATTTAAGCCGGCAATAGTTGCCGGTAACGATATACGCCGGATACCGTGGTACGTACATGCCAACGACAGCCTGATGCTGGGATATTTTAACCGCCCGCAGCCAGAGCGTGTACCCGGGATAGACATGAGCCAGGTAAAAGGGAAGTTATTAAAGGAAGTAAGTATAAAGGCCCGTAAGCCCGAGGTACGAGCGGGTGGCATGACCGGGTCTCTTGTAAAAGAAATAACCGAAGCTGAGTTGGTAGACGCTGGCAAAACAACATTGTATGACCTCCTATCGCGCAAATTAGGTGGTTTTGGACTTGGCCACGTTTACAGAGAGAGCATATTTTCAAAAGCCACCATGCATGATAAGCCTGCCCTTGTAAGGGGCTTGGATATGGTATATGATATTATTGTGGATGGCTTAGCAAGCAGCACCGTGGTCGGTACAACTTCTGTAATGGACACCCCCCTTGGGGATCCACAAACGATGATAGACTTTATGCGTTACATTGGCGCAGACGATGTGAAAGATATTAAAATAGCCGATGGCTTTAAATTATTTATTACGGTTACCACCCGCAGCGGCAATAGCTATTATACACGTACAGCACCTAATGTGATGGCTTATCGGCCAATACCCTATTGTTTTCCGCGGCAGTTTTACCGCCCGCGGTATACGGTAAATACGTCAGCGGCCATTCAACCCCGCCCAACCATACACTGGGAACCAAATTTAATTACCGATAAAACAGGCAAGGCAACGCTCTCTTTTTATGCCGCCGATAAGCCCGGGACCTATACCGTTACCATCGAAGGGACGGATATGAACGGTAATTTTGGGTATCAAACCAGTAAGATAATCATAAAACCGCCGGTAGCGATGAGTAAAAACAGCACAACAAAGTAATACTTTGTGCTTACATTAATCGAGAGGAAAAACAGGCAAAGGAGATGATACCAAAACTTAAGGAATTAAATAATGCCGGTTTTGGAAACTAATCTTTTGTAATTTGCATACATAACAAATTATGAACGCACTCGCCAAAAAACTGCTTATAAAACCTAACAGCCGCTGGTTATTATATAATGCCCCGGCAAATTATGTTGAATTGCTGAGCCCATTACCCGATGGCGCTAAAACTTCTTTTGCACTGGACGGCAATTTTAACGGCATACAGCTTTTTGTAAAGAACAGTACGGAGTTGACCGATAGCCTTAAGACGGTGGCGCCTCTATTAAAACCTGATACCATTTTTTGGGTTATCTATCCTAAAAAAAACTCGGGCATAACGTCCGACCTGGAGATGATGAGCGGTTGGGACGAACTGGCCAAATACGGGCTTGGCGGCGTAGCGGCTGCAGCCGTAAACGAGACCTGGACCGCCCTGCGTTTCCGTCCTTTGGAACTAACTAAAAAATCTGACACCTGTAACGACGAGATCCCTAAAAATGATTACGCGCAATATATAGATGTTGCTAATAAACAGGTTACCCTGCCTCACGAAATAGCGGATGTATTATCAGAAACGCCGGCAGCCATGAATAACTACCAATCGCTATCTTACTCCAACCGTAAGGAATATGTGCTATGGATACTCACGGCCAGGCAGGAAAAAACCCGCACCGAAAGGCTTGCCAAAATGGTAGAAAAACTGCTTGCCGGGAAAAAGAACCCGTCGGATAAGTAAGGCTTTCTTCAACATAATTCAAACTCCAAAAATAAATTTAGGGCTTCTATTGCTTTATACAATTTATACTCTACATTTGTAGAGTATAAATACTACTTGTAGAGCAATATGAAATTATCTAAAGCCGAAGAACAGTTGATGGAGCATTTATGGTCGCTGCAAAAGGCGTTCCTGAAAGACATTTTGGGGTGCTACAACGAACCAAAACCAGCTACCACAACCATTGTTACCATGCTAAAACGAATGGCTGACAAAGGTTTCGTTGGTTATAAGCTTTTCGGCAACTCAAGGGAATACTATCCGCTGATAGCCAAGGCTGATTACTTCTCTACCCATGTAAACGGCTTAATAAAAAGCTTCTTTAATAATTCTGCATCGCAATTTGCTTCGTTCTTCACCCGCGAAACCAACTTATCTGCCTCCGAATTAGAGGACCTTAAAAAAATAATTGAACAGGAAATTAATAAAAAGAAAAAATGATAGCATACCTCATCAAATCTGCATTTTGTTTAACGATGCTTTTGGCTGTATATCACTTGTTATTAGAAAAAGAAGCCATACACCGCTTTAAGCGCATGTTCCTGCTGGCGAGCCTGGCTTTTAGTTTGACCATCCCGCTTATTAGCATCAATATTGCCATGCCCGAATCGCCGGTGGCGGATATTACAAGGCTTGCCCCTATCGCATCTTTCACACATGATGATATGGCAAATGTCACCATCTCCCCAAGAACGAGGGTAGTAGTTACACAACCTGATGGCTTGGCATGGCAGGATTACATGTTGATTATTTACATCGTAGTAACTGCCGTTTTATTGGTTCGCTTTATGATCAATTTAAGATTAATAAGATCAAAGGTACAACGCAATGAACGCGTTAATATTGAAGGCGGGGTACTTATATTAGTTAAGGAGGCAATTATCCCCAACAGTTTTCTGAAATACATTTTTGTGAACCGCGAAGAATACCGGAGCAACGATATGGAACCCGAACTGCTGATGCACGAACTGGTACATGTGCACCAAAAGCACTCATTGGATATTATCCTTATCGAGTTGCTTAAAGCAATATTGTGGTTTAACCCGCTGTTTATCCTCTACAAAAAAGCAATTCAGCTTAATCACGAATTTTTAGCAGACGACGGTGTTATTAAAGCTAACACTGATATCAAAGGCTATCAAAACCTGCTGTTAACAAAGGCCGGGCTGCAATCTAATTTTGCACTGGCAAGTAACTTCAATTATTCTGTAACCAAAAAACGATTGATCATGATGAAAACATCCACCACCAAATTAAAGGCTGTTGCAAAAGGATTTGCACTACTCCCGTTGATATTGA
>CBFGNE010000233.1:0-6251 GCA_965649995.1 uncultured Mucilaginibacter sp. | reverse complement strand
CCCTCAAACCCATTCAAGCGGATGTTTTCGGCCAGGGTTTCTATCGCCAGGGCCGAGCTATCTACGCTGGTTACCGAAGCTGCGCCTTCCTGAAGGCTGTTTAGGGTGAAGCCGCCGGTATAGCTAAAGCAATCTAACACCTTTTTGCCTTTGGCGTAACTTGCCACCAGTTTGCGGTTATAACGCTGGTCGCAGTAGAAGCCGGATTTTTGGCCTTCGGCAATGTTGATGCCATAGCTAATGCCGTTTTCCTTAACCATTACCAGTTCCGGCGGTTCGGTACCGGCGAGGAGCGCGTTGGTAGTTTCCAGCCCCTCGTGAGCGCGGGAGGTGGCATCGCTTTTATCAAATATGCTTAAGGGTTTAAGCAGGGCGTTCAGTTCATCAATAATAACCGGCATGGCGTTTTGCATGCCGCTGGTAAGCACCTGTACGGCCAAATGCCCGGCATATTTATCAACAATAAGTCCCGGCAGGTAGTCCGATTCACTGAAAATTAAACGGCAGGTATCGGTACTGCCATCGGCGAGGATATGGGCGCGCCCGGCGACTGCGGTTTGCACTTTCTCACGAAACCATTGATCATCCACAGCAATTTGCTCATCCCACTCCAGCAGGCGCACCGCTACCCGCGATTGATCGTTATAAAAACCGTAAGCCAAAAAAGCATCCTGACTGCTCAACAAGCGGATAATTTCGCCGTTTGCCGGTTTGCCCTTCACCTTTTCTATCGCGCCCGAAAATACCCAGGGGTGCTTGTGCAGCACGGCCTTTTCTTTCCCCTTTTTTAATACCACGTCAATCATGCGGCAAAGTTAACAAACATCGCATTGCGTGGGGAGAATAAAATGGGGCAGTCATGGCAGCGCATGTTTTAAAAAACCGGCATATATAGTTTGTTATTCTGTCCTCAAACTTTTCACCGGGTTTGCCAATGCGGCTTTGATCGCCTGGAAGCACACCGTTAATAATGCAACGCATATAATTGCTGCGCAACTTATTCCAAAAACCCACCATTCAATGTTTATCCTGTACACGTAGCCCTGTAGCCAATTACTCATTAACCACCATGTTACCGGGGTTGAAATGACAAAAGCTATCAATACAAGCCTTAAGAAATCTTTCGAAATGAGGCTGATAATAGTTGAAACCGATGCACCCAGCACTTTGCGGATGCCGATCTCTTTGGTACGATTGGTAACGGCAAGTGCCGAAAGGCCCAGCAGGCCCAGGCATCCCAGAAAAATGGCGATCCCGCCCGCCCAGCTGATAATATTACCCAGCCTTGTTTCAGCTTTATAGAAGCGGTTGATATCGTCGTCGAGAAAGCTATATCGCAAAGGGTAATCCGGCGCAATTTTTTTCCATGCTGAATTTATGGCAGCCAAAGCTTTTGAAGGATTGCCCGGCTGCAGGCGTACATAAAAAAAATTGAGGCTTCCGCCCCTCGCAAACTGGTGAAACAGCGCCGGTTGCACATGATCGGTAAGAGGCTCATAATTGAAATTGCGCACAACGCCTATCACCGTTGGGTTTTTAAAGCCTCTTTCGCCATAGCCTTCCAATTTTCGGCCGATGCTGTTTTCGGGCTTCCATCCCAATTGGTTCATCATCGATTCGTTAATGATGACAGCGTTCACGGTATCTGACGCAAATGCCCGGCCAAAATTTCTTCCTGCCAGTATGTGCATCCCCAGCGTGGGTATGTATTCGGTGTCGATATGAAATTGTTTCGTATTTATAGGCTTGCCGCGATAACTAAAGTCCGTAAAACCCGTCCCTTCATGCTCCCCGAGGCCATTGTCGACGCTGGCAAAACCCGAAATGCCGGGCTGCCCGGAAAGTTCCTGTTTAAAAACCGGGAAAAGGCGTTTTGCATCCGCTACGCCAAACGATTCCACAACAAGCACATTCTCTTTATTAAAACCAAGGTTCCGTGCTTCCATGTAGCGTAATTGCTGCATGATGATTATTGCAGAAACAATAAGCGTGGCGGAAAGTACAAACTGAAAAGTGACCAATGCCTTTGTGAAAAAATTGGCACCGCCTAACCTGATCTTAGCCTTCAACACATCCACCGTGTTAAAGCCCGACAATACTAAAGCAGGGTAGCATCCGGACAGCAGGCCAACAATGAGTACTAAACCGGCAATGAGGCCGGTTAACTGCGGGAATTGCACGAACGAGAACCTTAGCTCCCTGCCCGACAATTGATTGAAGTAAGGTAAAAGCAGGTATACAAGGGATAAGCCTATTAACGTAGAAAAAAAAGTAAGCAATAATGATTCTGTTAAAAACTGCGTTACCAGGGCCTTTTTTGTGCCGCCAATAACTTTACGGATGCCTACCTCTTTTGCGCGGCTTGCCGAACGGCCTATGGAAAGCGTGGTGAAATTAATACAAGCGATCAATAATACACCTGCAGCGATACTTAACAATATCCAAATCGATTTTGGGTCGACAGGCGGAACTTTAATGCCCATTAGTGCAGGACTGGTGTGCACATCGCTGATTGGCACCAAATTATAGCCGCCCGATCCTCCATCCGGGAAATGCCTGTGCCAGAAATTGGCCAAAGGCTTGTTATCATTTGCCAAATTGCTTCCGGGCTTTAGCTGAACTATGGTCACAAATAAAGTCATCCACCAGTCCTGGGCACCCATTTTCCCCGTTGCGGTGTTAGCAAAACAATCAAAGTTGATAAGCATGCTGTATTGAAAGGAAGAATTGGATGGCGGGTTTTCGGTTATTGCTGTAACTGTAAAGGTTTCAAACGTATCACCGCTTTTTACCTGTAATGCTTCTCCAATGGCATTGGTTTTATTAAATAGCCTTTCAGCAGTTTCTTCGGTTAATACGATGCTGTGCAAACCACTGATAGCCGATTTGGCATTCCCGTACTTGAATTTGAAAGAAAAAACATGGAAGAAGGAGGCGTCGGCATAGGCGATATTTTCCCGCCTCACCTCATTTTTTATTTTTACAAACGTTTCAAATGGCTGAATATAACGAACATAATGCTCCACCCCCGGTAACTCCTGTTTCATTGCAGGCCCCAGCGGCATAGGGGTGTATATGGCCCCTTCTAGTGCTTTTATGTTTTGCTTTCCATTTTCGTCTAAAACAAGGTAGGTGTTAGCTGCATTTTTGTGGAAACCATCAAAACTAAATTCATTGATGGCATACAGCATGAACAGGCTGAAACACGCAATTCCAACAGACAAACCGGATATGTTGATGAAAGATAATGCTTTTTGTTTTGCCAGTGTGCGAAGGGCTATTTTTAAATAATTCCTGATCATGTAATTGCGGTTTAAATTTTCGTAAGCCCGATTTTGCAGGCTTTCCGAACGCAATATTACCGGCAGTATTTGCAACCGGGGTGCCAACTTATCAATCGGCACCTCTTTGTTTAAGCTGTTTTTGTATTCTACCGGAGTTTTGCCGGTGATCTCTTTAAAAACCCTGTTAAAAGTTGTTTTGGAATTAAAGCCCGATTCGTAGGCAATACCCAGCAGCGTGAGCTTAGCGTACGTCGGGTCCTGCATTTTCCGTGCAATTTCGCGAACCCTGAACTCATTAATAAAATCGCTGAAGTTTTTTTCCAGCCCCGTATTAATTATACGGGATAAATCGTGCGGGTGGATATTAAGTTTTACCGCTAATGTGGCCAATGTCAGTTCGGCATCTTCATACAGGCGGCCTGCGGCTACGGCTTCCTTTAGCCTACGGCTTTTTTCCTTTGCATCGTACCTGTCTGTTACTGGCGTGGTCAGGTGTGTACTGCTATCCAATTTTAGCATCACGTGGGCAGCTACACCAATAAGCAAAAAAGCAATGGTAAAGCTAAAGGCATCGTTAAATAGCCATGCTATGCACAGGAAAGCGAGCAGGTGCAACACCTTATTCAACCGGCGGAAAGCAAAGCGTGGCCTATCCATTAATACCGGCTGCAAGCGGTTATAAAAATGCTGTATCAACCTGTGCGACAGGTATAAATAAATGAAAACCGAAATTATCACCAGCCAGCCCGGCATCCAATACGCAACCAGCAAAGGGCAAAAATGCAGCATTTCCTTTTGGCCAAATTGTAGGTTTGGAGATGTTAGCTGCCGTACATAAAAATACAACAGCGGCCCCAGCGCTGGTAAAAACATGGGAGTAAGCCCGCCGGTTTTTAGTACAATTACCACCAACGCCGTGCTTAAAAACAAATTGGCTTTTTGGCTCTCCCTTTTGGAGAGTGCTAAAAGCAACGCAAGCGTACCCCCCGAAAATAGGGTTGCCATGGCGACCAAAAGGTACAGGTTAATATGGAATATATCAGGGTTCAAATAATTCAGATTTCTTAAAAGCTGTTTCAAATTTACAACATATCGACATACGCAAATGACGCGATGATAAATATGTTTTGCTGTAGCTGAAGCGAACATGGGCGTTCGGTTCGGAGTTGTAGGGAGGGCAGGCCAACTGATGGTAGAATTAACACAACAGAAATTACAAACTTGCTGGCAAGCGGTTCAAAATCCGTCCGTCTCAGAATAAAAACGGCACGTACCGGGATCCATTACTGCCCCTTCTGTCTATTCAAAGTTGATGGCAAGGGAGCCAGGATAGTTCGGTATACATCGCCTCTCCAAACAAAACAAAAAAAGGGTACCCCCGCAGTCCGGTGCACCCCTTGTAAAAACATAGTACAAATATTATTGCTGGTCCTCGCCGGGCTGCTCGTCTGTTGGCAGGACCACAACTTTGTAAACTTTGTTGTTATCCTCGTCAACCACTTCCTAAAAGTGCATGCCATCCATGCATCGTGAAATTTGCGCGATATCTGTTGATTAATCCTGCTCTATCAGCTGGTGATGCTCATGGCAGGCCTCGGCGCATTCTATACAGGCGGTAGCACAGTCCTGGCAATGTTGGTGCCCATGCATGCGGCATTCCCCGGCGCACATGCGGCAAATCTCCTCGCACAGCAATAGATACTGGTGCGCTATTTCCGATTGCCGCTGCAGCAGCCGTGCCGCCTGGCTACACATATCGGCGCAATCCCTATCCAGCGCAACGCATCGCACCATGGGTTTTACATCATCTTCATTTAAACAGGCAGTTGCACAGTTTTCGCAAGCAGCCACGCAGCTCAATAACTTGTTGATAAGCGCGGTGTGATCATGGTTTTCCATAACGTTATTAATTGGTGCTATGATATTAATAATCGCAAGGAGAAAATGTTTCGTGAAAATTAAAATAAATAAGCGTGATTGTGCCACCCTACTATTTTACTCATCACACGACAAGAACCCTATAAACAAAAAAGGGTGTACCGCAAGCCGGTACACCCTTGTAAAAACATAGTACAAATATTATTGCTGGTCGTCGCCGGGCTGCTCATCTGTTGGCAGGCCCACAACTTTATAAACTTTGTTGTTATCCTCGTCAAGCGCTTCCTGGAAGTAAGTGCCATCCGGGGCTACGTAAAGTTTTTCGCCGTTTACTTTTATTTTGCGGCTATCTTCCGGCAGCTGGTCAACCACATCGCCAACTTTTAATGGTGCATTGTCTGTAGATGAATAGGATTGGTCGTCTTGTTGTCCTTCGGCAGTATCCAGTTGTCCGTCTTTGCCGGCAACTTCGTAAACTACAGTGCCATCATCCTTTGTGTAAGGGCGGTAGTAAACACCATTGCTTTCGTAATATTGTTCGCCGTTGATAGTAATAGCTTCTGCGCCCGATGGCAGTGCGTTTACCTGTGCGCCAATTGGCGGTTCAACAACGGTATATTGGTTATTGTACTGGCGGTAGTAAAGCCCGTCGCTGTAGTAATACTGGTAATCGCCCCAATAAAATGGGTAATAACCAAATGGCAACACGCCTATGCTAAAGCCGATACGTGGCAGGTAGTAAGAGTTGTAGTAACCACGGTAATTATAAAAACCACGGTTAAAATAGCGCGGGCCACCATAATAACGGCCCCAGCTGCCACCCCTGTATACGCCGCCACGGTAAGTACCGCCGCGATAAGCGTACACACCCCGGCCGCCATAGTTGCCGCCACGGCCGTATGTGCCACGGCCATAATTGCCGCCACGGTAAGCCGATGTACCGCCCGGCCTGTTAAAGCCGCCACGGTTAAACCCGCCTTGCGGACGGCTAAAGCCACCGTAAGACCCACCACGGTTAAAAGTACCGCTACCGTTTACACGCGGACCGCGGCTAAAGCCACCGCCTTGCGAAAAGCCACCACCACGTTG
>CBFGNE010000232.1:0-6260 GCA_965649995.1 uncultured Mucilaginibacter sp. | reverse complement strand
TAAATACATAACAGGATTATATCAAAATCTGTAAACTTTTTTTAGGACGATACAATTTCTACCAACCAGCCGTTCCTATGGAACGAAGTACTATTTCATTCCTTCGGGATGTTTTGTTGGTAGAAAAACACATTCAGCATTCAACGTTCCATCGGAACGTCTGGTGAATTTGCCCCATGTCCCATCATAGGCTATTATCCTTTAAAGGATGTACTAAAAACGTTGCATCTTCTTTTTATTTAATTGATACGAAATTAATTACATATATTTAAGCCTCTAAAATTTAAACTATTGGGGCTATATGAAAAAACTATACTTTAAGATATTTGCTGTTTTGTTGCTTACAGTTGCTATTGCCGGCTGTAAATTAGATGCACCGGTTTACCCGGATAGTTTGACTGCCGGTACTGGCACCGGAACAGGAACTGGAACTGGCACTGGAACCGGAACCGGGACAGGGACAGGGACAGGGACAGGCACTGGAACGGGAACTGGAACTGGAACTGGAACGGGTACTGGAACCGGGACAGGCACTGGTACCGGAACCGGGACAGGCACGGGTACCGGGACAGGCACGGGTACCGGGACAGGCACGGGAACTGGAACACCTATCGAAAATACGGGTGAAGGCCTTGCCATTGGTGCGGAAAACACCATTCAAATTCAATTTAAAGCAGGCGGCCCAATTAAAACCTACAAAAACAACCTTGGTGTTACATCGCTTTTTGGTACAGGCGGTATCGTAGCAATTGAAAGCACAACTGATACATTTATAATGGGTTTCCTTGGTGCAACGCCGGGCACTTATGATATTAGTGATATACAAGTAGGCAACTATTTCTTGGACCTCAGCCAATCTGGGAAGGTTAAGGTAACATCCTTTTCATTCAATTCTACCACGTTCAAGGGCGCGGCTAAAGGCACCTTCAGTGTAGATTTAACAGATGATAAGGGTGTGGTATTTCCGCATGTTATCGGCTCCTTCAACATAAAAATGTAATCAGAAGCTGGGCAACTGTTGTTTATTGGGCGTAATTTTGTTTATTAAAAATTAGGTGCTACCTTTGCGCCTTAGTGTATTTTTTACACCATTAAAAATAAGCAATATTTGGACGCTGTAATTTCAAAATATAATTATCCGAAAACAACCCTTCGCGTAGCGGTTGCCGCCATGTTTTTTATGACGGGCCTGTGCTTTGCCAGTTGGACATCGCGCATAGCCACCATACAGCAAACACTCGATCTGTCGGAAGCGCAATTGGGAGGAGTTTTGTTTGCATTGCCTGTTGGGTTAATGTGTTCCCTCCCGTTTTCGGGCTGGGTTATTACCAAAATTGGTAGCCGCAACTTGCTAATAGCAGCACTAATTGTTTACAGCATTACGCTGGTTAGCCTCGGGCTTGCCCAAAACACCTTGCAGCTTGTTATTTGCCTGGTGGTGTTTGGCTTTAGCAGTAATTCGGTAAACATATCTGTAAACACTCAGGCAGTAGCTGCCGAAGAGTTGTACCAGCGCCCCATTTTAGCCTCTTTCCATGGGTTGTGGAGCCTCGCCGGGTTCACAGGCGGGCTTATCGGCGTTTTTATGATGCATTTGCAAATGCCGCCGGTAAAGCACTTTGCCATCATACTCGCTGCCATTGTCATTGCAGTTATTGTTACGCTGCCTTATTTAAAAAACGATAAGGTAGTAAATACCGGGCCGGTGTTTGTAATGCCCGATAATTCGCTTATCAAATTAGGCGCAATAGCGTTTTGCTCGATGATATGCGAGGGGGCTATGTTCGACTGGAGCGTTATTTACTTTAAAAAAGTGGTATTGGCCCCTACCGACTGGATAGGTGCCGGCTTTACGGCCTTTATGGCCACCATGGCCTTGGGCCGTTTTGTGGCTGATGGTTTTGCTCATCGCTTTGGCTTAAAGCGTACCATGCAGCTCAGTGGCATACTTACCGCAACCGGGCTGCTTATTGCAGTTATCTTCCCTTATTTTTATACGGCATTAATTGGGTTCCTGTTTGTGGGTGCGGGTGTATCATCCGTTGTGCCTATGGTGTACAGCGCGGCCGGCAAATCAAAAACAATGGCGCCCGGTGTTGCATTAGCGGCAGTATCTACCCTTGGTTTTATGGGGTTTTTAATTGGCCCGCCAATCATTGGCTTTATAGCGGGATTAGCTTCTTTACGGGCCTCCTTTACACTGATAGCCATGATGGGAATTTGCGTTGCCGTTGTATCAACCAAAGCAAAAATTTAAGCCTCGTTCAAATCGGCGTCGCCGGGATTCAATACATATTCAAAATTTTCGTACCCATTGTGAAAACGGAATTTCAGCCGTTCTTTGGGCACGTTAATGTCTAAAGAAATTGCTGCCAAAGTTTCGGGCAGGTTATCTCTAATCAATTTCAGATCGGTAACATGGGGCATTTCTATATGGATGTCCTCGCCTACCGGTTCTATTTTCCATCCCTGTAAATTAGCAGCAGCCAATACATCTATCCATTTTTGCTGGTACGCATTCATAAGCATCGTGTTTGTGCTTATGGGAACAGGCGGGCGGGAGGAAAGTTTTAGGGAAAAGCCATAACCACGCGTCATTGAAGGAACGAAGACAACCGACCGAAGGGAGCTCATTGATTCCTAAGCGAAAAAATAGAACATCAATAATCTCTCGATAAGCAGAGCGACTTGCATAGCAGATTGTCCTGTGTAGAGATTGCTTCGTAC
The DNA here is from genome assembly GCA_965649995.1 of uncultured Mucilaginibacter sp. Classification (GTDB taxonomy): domain Bacteria; phylum Bacteroidota; class Bacteroidia; order Sphingobacteriales; family Sphingobacteriaceae; genus Mucilaginibacter. The sequence continues at coordinate 3,533 of CBFGNE010000232.1, read as the reverse complement.
CTCGCAATGACGTGATGGATAATGGGGATGGCGAAAAGAAAAAATCCAAAAAATCATATAAATCCGCTCAATCCCGGTTCAGACGCCTCATCACCTCCAAACAAGCCCTGCTATTATGGTAAGGGCATTTCCAAAGGCCGGCTTTGTCTTCGGTGGCCATTACGCTGCCATTGGCATAGATGCCCCAATGCCATTCGCCGTGCTTTTTATCAAGGAGGTGTTCCTTCACAAACTCCCAACTGCCGATGGATAGCTTTAGCCATTTTTCGTCGCCGGTTATTTGGCAGGTATTGTAAAAACCTACCATTGCTTCTGCCTGCGGCCACCAGTGTTTCTCTTTTACGAGGTGATCGGTTGATGGCTCATATTCGTACCAAAGCCCGCCGTCGGCATCAATGCCTTCCAGTGTTGCTTCGGATATCGCTAAACACAGTGCCTTTGTCTTCTCAACCAGTTCGGTGTGATGAATTGCCTCGGCAGCTTCCAGCATCAGCCAGGTTGCCTCGATGTCGTGCCCGTAGGATATGATGTCCGATTTGGCGTTCCATTCCTCATCAAAAAACAAAATAAGGTGCTTGGTTTTGCTATCAATGATATGATCGGTAAAATTATACAGCAGGGTTTCTATCTGCGCCCTCAAACCTTCATCGGGCCAAATAGTGTACAGTGTGGTGTATGCCTCCAAAACATGAAGGTGGGTATTCATGCTCTTTTTTTCGTTGGCATCTTTAGCGCTTAAGCGCAGATCGGCTAAGGGTTGCCAGTCGCGGGTAAAAGCTTCCAGGTAGCCGGTGTTTTCGGCGTCGTAACTTTTCTCTACCAATAAATGGTATAGCTTTTTGGCTTCTTCCAGTACATTTTCTTCGCCTGTTGCCTTGTAAAATTCGCTGAGCGCATAAATAGTAAAAGCAGATGCGTACACCTGCTTTTTGGTATCTAAAGGGTGGCCCTCGCCATCAACCGTCCAGTAAACGCCGCCATGTTCGTCATCAATAAAATGGTTGATAATATACATGTAGGCAATAGTAGCCACACCTAAATATAGCGCGTTATGGGTTTGGTTATAAGCCGCCGAAAAGCTCCACAGTATCCTTGCATTCAGTACCGAGCCCTTTGGCGAACCCGGGATAACTTTGTTATTGCTATCTATCTTGCCAAAAAACCCGCGAGCCCGCTCATCGATCGTATTATCTACCCAATAATTTAGGATGTTCTCCAATTCCTCTTCAAGCTCCGCTTTATAACCGCTTAATGTACCGCTCATTACCTTTAAACCAGCTCTTGTAACGTTTTGTTGTTATTAATAATGGTATTCAGCGTGTTTACGGATGCGGCCGAACGCAAGCCATCGGCGGGGGTGTTCATCACGTAATCCAGCAGTTTATCTACCGTAGTAGTTGCCACATGCATACGGGTATCTGATGATGCGTAGTAAATAAACACGGTATCGTCCTCGTCTTTTATCCATCCATTACAGAACGCTACGTTGCTTACGTCGCCAACGCGTTCGGCACCTTCGGGTGCCAAAAAATAGCCGGCGGGCTTGTAAAGTACCTTGGTCAGATCATTCAGATCCGTCATAAACATATATAGCGTATAGCGTAAGCCCGCAGCAGTATTGCGTACCCCGTGCGCCAGGTGCAGCCAACCTTTGTCAGTTTTTATAGGCGTTGGGCCCTGCCCGTTCTTGGCCTCGTAAACGGTATGGTATTGCTTATTGTCTATAATGGTTTCCTCATCCACCACAGCATTTTTCATGTTATCGCAAAGCCCGAAGCCGATGCCTCCACCCTTTCCGGCGCTGATGAACCCATCCTGCGGGCGGGTGTACAACGCGTATTTGCCATCCACAAACTCGGGGTGCAGTACCACGTTGCGTTGTTGCGGTGAGTTGGTTTTAAGGTCGGCAAGGCGTTCCCAAATCAGCAGGTCTTTAGTGCGGGCAATGCCGCAGGCGGCTATAGCCATGCTTTGATCGTGCGGTGGTGCCGCCGGGTCGCGCCTTTCGGTACAAAAGAGGCCATAGATCCAGCCATCTTCGTGTGCGGTGAGGCGCATATCGTACAGGTTAGTATCGGGTTCATCTGTTTCGGGCATGGTAACCGGGTTCTCCCAAAAGGTAAAATGGCTTATCCCGTTTGGGCTTTCGGCTACCGCGAAGAAGGACTTGCGGTCGGCCCCTTCCACTCTTGCCACCATCAGGTATTTGCCGTTGAGCTTGATGGCACCGGCGTTAAACGCAGCGTTTATACCGAAACGCTCCATCAGGTAGGGGTTGGTATCGGGGTTTAGGTCGTACTTCCAATTAACCGGGGCATGGGCAGCTGTAAGCACCGGGTTTTTGTACCGGTCGAAAACGCCGTTGCCCAGGCCGTCTATCTCGTTAGGGGTATCTATCAGATGCTGGTATGCCGCTTGTAGTTGCGCCAGCCTGTTTTTAAATGTAGGGGTCATATAATGTATTAGTATTCGTTTAGTTTATTCCACCAGGTTTTCTTTAGTATAACCATCATCACCACCAAAATGCTTAGGGTAATTAGTAAAGGCGAGTGCTGCCCCAGCACCAGGTACATTGGCAATATGGTAAGGCAGCATTGAGCAATGGTGCCAATAACCACGTTGAACATGTTGATTTTAAAGTTTTTGTTCGGCTGAAAGGATGGGTCGTTTGCTAACGCGATCTGTTTAACCGGCTCCCAAAAACCCCATGGCCGTACGTTGGTGTAAAAGGATTGCAGTACCGCCATATCTGTAGCCGGCGCAGCATACGAGCCGATAACCGAGCCTGCCAGCGAAAAGGCGAAAAGTACGGGGAACCAGTAAAGCAGTTGCCCGTCGGGGATGTACCCATACGTAACCAACACCGAAGATGCCATTGCCGCCAAAATACCGGTTAGCATCCCCCAGAAAAAACCATTGGCATTAAAGCGCCACCAATGCCATTTAAGCACGTTAGCGGCTATGTAGCCACCATACAGGGCAGATACGATCCATTGCAGCACGCTGTTGATATCCTTCACAAAAAAGCCAAGTAAAACGCATAAAGCCACAAAAACAACACCTCCCAGGTAATTCATACCGATGATTTTTTTGGTGGATGCCTCGGGATTTACATATTTGATGTAGATATCGTTAACGATATAAGCCTGCGCCGCATTCATAGTGCCGCTAAAGGTGCTCATGAAAGCGCCAAGCAAGCCGGCAAGCAGCAGCCCTACCAGCCCAACCGGCAGGAAATTATTGATAACTGCGGGTAGTATGCGTTCAAAATCGATATTGCCGGCACCATCGGCCAGGTTCATCTGGTGGTAATAGATAAGCCCCAAAGCCGTTAAGCTGATGATAAGCGTATAGCGGATAGGCAGTAGGATAACACTCACAAAGCCATTCATTTTACTGGCCTCCTCGGGCGAGCGGGTGCTCAGTATCTTTTGCATATCGTAGTTTGGCGCAGGGCCGGCTAATGCTGCAAAGAAGCCTTTAAAGGTCATCATCATAAAGAAATAGGCGAACAACGAATAGCCGTCGCTCTT
>CBFGNE010000231.1:0-6265 GCA_965649995.1 uncultured Mucilaginibacter sp. | reverse complement strand
GCGACTTCAATCCATTATCGAATTACCTGTTGAACGTTTGCCAATGCTGCTTCATTCAAAACCATCCCAACATTAAAATATTCGGCCAATGTATTTTTGGTAATATCATCCTTTGTTGGCCCCAGCCCGCCGGTTATTAAAATAATATCCGCACGCACGGCAGCCTCTGCAAGTGCAGCGAGGATGTGGTTGCGGTCGTCAGATACCGAAGATATTTGTTTTACGCGAATGCCCGCCGTGTTTAATTGTTCGGCCATCCAGGCAGAGTTGGTATCAACAATTTGCCCTATCAGTATTTCATCGCCTATGGTTATTATTTCTGCCAGCATTTTATTGAAATGATTGGTTGTTGGTATAATCGCTGCGCTTGCTCAGTTTTAGATCTTGTAAAATAGAGGATTTTACTTTCAGCGTAACGCTGTATGATTTGTAATAACCAAACGGCAGCCACTGCATAGAAAGGTCCCAGCAATGTAAATCGCGGTATATAGCAAACGATGTGGCGCTGCTTAGCTTCATCGCTCTTAAGTCATAGGTGGTATTGTACTGTATCTTCCATTTCTGGGTAATGCTTACATCGCCGCTTATCATTACCGTGTTGCTGGCACTGGAGTTAATGATACCGTTTTGGTAGCTGAAGCTGTAATTGACGGATAAATTCCAGGGCACATTAAAATCTACATAAGCACTCGGATCACTATTGATCAATGCCAGGCGCTGCGCCTGGTCGGCTGTCATACCTGCAAGCGTCCCGTTAGCGTTTTGCTGCTGTTTTGGCCTAAAGGTTGATGGGTTTAAACTGGCGCTCATAGAAAGGCTAAAGTTTTGCAGCGTAGGGAATTTACCATCGCGTATGCTGAGGCGGTTTATACGGCGTATATAATTCTGCACGCCCCCGTTACTGATAGAGTCGCGTATCAGCGTGGTATAAGGATCGAACGAGCCACTAAAGTTGATATTAACCTTCTGATCTAAAATGGATGTGTGGCCGGATAAGCTGATGGTAGAGAGCTTCAAGGAATCTGCCGCAAAATTATAAAATGTTGATATAGAAAGCCCTTGTAAAATAGGTATTTTCCTGTCCGTGCCCGATGTATCGGTACTTTTTGCCTTTACCTTGGCCTCGATAGTGTTATCGAGCGAGAAACCGATACCAGCCTGTTTCCCCGCAGACGGCCCGCCATAAACCGATTGCTCGAAGATAGAATACCGCTGCGAAGTGTAAGGGTAAGGCACGCTTGCTGCACTTACTGCCGTGCGGTAGTAGCCGTAGCTGGGGTCGCCAAAATCGGGGCGGTAACTAAAGCTTATTTGCGGCGTACTTGTGGTACGGATAGCTTTTAAATTGCCTTTTTTAAAGGTTAAGGTACTATAAACTTTTGTAGACACACCTGCGTTTAAACTGTACTCGCCCGCGCGCTTAAAGCCGGGCACTGTATCGGTGATAGGGATTAGCTGCCCGTTGATGCTTCCCCTGTCAAATCGTTTGTTTATGCTTTGGAAATACCAGCGCTCGGTATAGTTGCCGCCCGTATTAAACTGAAAATATTTTAGCACATTTAAACTTAACGATACAGGCACCGTGTGCTGGAATCCGTTTTGCATCCTTTTGGTTAAGGTTTCCTTTGTAAATAATTCGGCTTCGGGTACATTAGTAACTTTGTTGGTACCCACCAAACTATAGCCCAGGCTTATTTTTTGATACCATTTTTGTTCGCCAACCCTGTCTTTCGGATCAAATGGGCTGATGGTAGACATGTTGAAACTGAAGGTTGGCAGTTCTAACGTTACTGTTTTTTTAGTAAGATCTTGCGAGTGGCCTAAACTTACGTTTAAATTGAAGGGCGAACCGGCCCAGGTTTTACCATAGTTTATACTCGACCGCAGGTTGTTTTGCGTAAGCGCTTCCAGGTTGTAGTTATCCTGTGCACGTGTACTTTGGTAAAAACTTGATGTACCGGCATTTACAGAAGCACTGAAAGAGGTACCAGGATGCGCATTAGGATCTTGCGAATGCGACCAGGTAATGTTGAAGTCCTTTCGGGCAGGATCGCCCACGAGCCCATAATTGTGCGAGCCATAGCTAAGCGTTAAGTTACCACCATATTTATACCTTTTTAAATACCGCGAATTGGCGCTGAGCTCGTAAGACCCCTTAGAATATAACGACGCCATGAAGGTAACATCCATATTATCATTAAGGCCAATATAATACCCTAAGTTGCGCAGATAAAAACCCAGCCGCTGGTCTTCGCCAAAGGTAGGAAGCAACACGCCCGATGTACGGGAATTGGGCTTGGGGAAGAAACCAAACGGAATAGCAAAGGGCAATGGTACGCCTTCAATCTCCAGGTATGCCGGGCCCGATATGATCCTGTTTTTTTGCCCTATCCCCTTTGTTATCACAATACCAAAATGCGTATCGGGGAAAGGCAGGTCGCAAGTGCTGAAAATTACGTTGCGGTAAGCTACTTCGTTATGAGGCAAAACTTTAGCCTGCCCGCCCGAAATAAAGTTGCCGTCCTGCTGGGTGGCGGGGTTCCATATTTTACCTTTCTTGGTATCGTAATTAAACAAAAGGGAATCAGATGCAACAGGCTTCTCCTGCCCCGATTTTGATATAGGCCTCCCCTCTCCGTACCGCTTGTTGGGGCTAATGCGGCCACGCGCAAAAATCAGGTGGTTTTTTTCGTCGATGCGTATGTAATCGGCATCCAGTTCAAAATCTTCATAAACAACTTTTGCCCTGCCGTACAGGTACGACATTTTATTTTTCCTATCCGTATGAGACGAGTCTTCGGCCGTAGCTTTTATAATTGATTTTATGCCCGAGCCTTTTGGCGTTGTATCGCGTTGGGCCGTGTTGTAACCTGTTCCATTGTTGGTCTTTGCGCCTTTGGGCGGTTTTTTTAGCTTCAAAAGCTTACGGTCGCGTACAGAATCAAGTTTAATAATGGTATCTTTAGCAGATGTTTTGCCATGCGCGCTATTTGCAGACGCCGCCACACTTGCCATTAAGATAATTGCAAACAGAAAAAAAAGGCTAACTAATTTCAAAATAGATTATGAATAGTATTTTTGCAGGTACAGTTAACAGCGTTCAAACATAATGAAAAATAAAATATTGAACAGGTTGAAAAAGTTGATTTCCGGCTCAGGGGCATTATTATTAGGCCTATCGTTGTTTTCATTTAATTCTGAAGCTTCCGTTAAAAAAGACACTATAGTTAATAACTTTAAACTAAAAACTATCATTATAGATGCAGGGCACGGCGCTAAAGCTGAAGGCTCTCCTCCGGGGCATTATTCGCCTGGCGCAAGCGGCACTTTTTCTTTGGAAAGAAATGTAACGCTTGCTATTGCATTAAAATTGCAAAAAGCAATTGAAAAAGATGTTAATGGTGTAAAGGCCGTTTTAACCCGCACCACGGCCGATGACGTATCTTTTGAAAGGCGCGCAGAGATAGCAAATGCCAACAAAGGTAACCTGCTTATTTCCCTCCACTGCAATTCCTTATCAGACAGGATAGTGCGTGAGCGGGTTGGCACTAAACGGCGCAAACCTGTGTACCGCACTGTCAGGGTTCCCGATCGTTCGGGCAAAGGGGTGCTTATGCTCATATACGGTTTGCACCGCTCTCAGGAAGAAGAAAACGCTATTAAACGTAACCAGGTAGAGGACGACTCGGATATCAACGGTGACGCACTGGACCCTAACGACCCTACCGTTATTATCCTGACAAACGAGTACAAACGTAAGTTTCGCAAACAAAGCGTAAATATTGCAAACTTTATTAACGATGAACTTGTTCAGAATGACGGGAGGCGCAGCGAAGGGCTACGCGAACAAGGCCTATATATACTGTGCCATAGTGCCATGCCATCGGTAATGATAGAAACGGGTTATATTAACAACCCCGATGAAGAGGAATATTTAAACTCGGAAGACGGGCAAAATGAAATTGTTGATTCGATAGTACGGGCTATAAAAAATTACAAAAACCAGATAGAAACACCTATTACAAACTAAACCTGCATCTGCCTTGAAAATATCTAACGAAACAAAGATCGGCGCATTAACTGCTGTATCCATCACCGTATTAATACTCGCCTACAGTTTTTTAAAAGGAAACGACATTTTTTCGGGCTCTAATAAATTTTACGCCGTTTACCGTAGTGTGGAAGGCCTAACCGTATCAAAGCCGATTTTGGTGAACGGTTTTCAAATAGGGCGTGTATCAAAAATGCAACTGCATGCAGATGGGCGCACAACCGTAGAATTTAAAGTAAATTCTGAATACAAAATCCCGGATAATACATTAGCGCGCTTAGAAAGCACCGACCTGCTTGGAGGAAAAGCTATTGTTTTTGAACTTGGCAACAGCCAAAAATATGCCCAAGACCAGGATACCTTACGTGCCGATATACAAGGCAGCCTTGCAGAAAGTTTACAACCTATACAGCGCAAAGCAGAGGTTTTGATAAATAAGGTAGATTCGGCAATGGGTGCCATTAATAAAATTTTGAACCCGAACTTTCAAAAAAATGTTGACAGGAGTTTTGCAAGTATAGCCAACTCTTTGGAAACATTAGAAAACACGACGAAGAAATTAGATGCACTTGTAGGCGCACAAAGCGGCCACATCGATCAAATAATGGCTAATGCCGAAGCTACATCCGGCAATTTAAAAGTAAGCACAGCCAGGTTGGATGGCATTGCGGGCAACTTTCAGAAATTCAGCGGCGACCTGGCTAATTCAAACATTAAGCAAACTTTAGATAATGCCAACAAAGCCGTTGCCGACCTGCAGGCCACCATGGCTAAAGTAAATAGCGCCGATGGTTCATTAGGTTTATTAATGAATGATACCAAATTATACGACAATCTAAATAACGCATCTAAAAACCTGGATAACCTGATGATCGACTTGAAGGCACATCCAAGCCGTTACGTGCATTTTTCGATATTTGGGAAAAAGGGAAATTGATTTTTAGTTAGAAAGGTTGGAAAAGTTGGAAAAGTTAGAGAAATCGAAAAGGCTTTTGTATTCAACTTTTTTAACCTTTCTAACGTCTCCAACCCTACTCCGATATCACAAAGGTTTTGCCTTCTACCGCAAGTTCCGTATTTGGGAATACGCTTTGCGCTTCGTCCAGTAATTCGTTTAGGGTTTTGTATCGGGCAGAAAAATGGCCAATGATAAGTTTGCCGGCATTTGTTTTTACAGCCACCTCTGCTGCCTGTAACGCTGTGGTATGGTGTGTTATCTGCGCCCTATCCAGCATTTCGTTTAAAAAGGTTGCCTCATGGTACAGCAGTGTTGCACCGGTTATTTGTTCAAAGTAGCGGGGGTTATAAAGCGTATCCGAACAATAGGCATAGCTTTTAGGTTCTTCAGAATCAATGGTAAGGGTATCATTTTTATAAATGGTACCATCCGGAGCGTCATAATCTCTGCCTTTTTTAAGCGCGGTGTAAAATGCTACAGGGATATCCAGTTCTTCCAGTTTCTCCTTAATGAGTTTCCGTTGCCGTTTTTTCTGCTTGAACAGGAAGCCGGTAGTGGGTATGCGGTGGTCTAATGGAATGGTTTCAACAAGCACGTCCTGGTTATCCAATATCAGCATCGGCCTTTCATCAGATGTGAATATAAATTCTACCGGATAATGCAGCGTGGTCTCCGAATATTTTAGCTGGAGGTCTATTATTTCTTTTAAGGCCGGGGGGCAAAAAACTTTTAGCGCTTTTTTGCGCCCGTTGAGGTGCATTGATGACAACAGCCCTACAAGCCCAAGATAATGGTCGCCATGCAGGTGGCTGATAAAGATATAATCTATACGGCTGGCCTTTACATCAAAGCGCAGCATTTGCTGTTGGGTGCCTTCGGCACAATCAACCAGATACAGCTTCTCGTTGATATTGAGAATTTGCGCTGTAGGATTGCGGTTAAAAATAGGAGTAGCAGAGCTGCTGCCCAGTATAGTTACTTCGAATTTCATACCGGGGTAGCCAAAAAATTACCTTATTTCTCTCTTCAGTTCTTTTTCTATCTCTTCCATAAAAATCAGGTCGATAGCCTCTTCGCAAGAGGGAACAACAGAAAGTACATTATCTAATTGCGAAATAGTAACCAAACGTGCCACAGCATCGTTAAGCCCCGATAAAATGAACGAACCGTTTGCGTTTTTGCAAAGGCGGTGCCCAACCAATAAGCTGCTTAAACCTGATGAATCGGCAAACTTCACTTGCGAAAGGTCAAGGATG
>CBFGNE010000230.1:0-6273 GCA_965649995.1 uncultured Mucilaginibacter sp. | reverse complement strand
GTTGTTGGTGACAACACCAACAACGGCGAAAAAAAATCGTAATAATCTGCTAAATCCGCTTAATCCCGGTTCTAGGCTTCCTCTTTAAAATAAACCTTATAGTAGTTCATCGCTTTATCGTCGTCAAAGCCCTTCTCTATCAGCTTATTATCACCATGGATATAAATATGGAAGTTCTTATCCAACTTTAAAACGCTTTTGTACACACGGGCCTGTTTTTTTACGGCGTTGCCGGAGATCTCGAAACTATCGCCAATAGGGCTGTCGAATTCCTCTTCGTATTGGCTTTTAAAGGTTTTAAAGGATGCAATGGCTCCCGGGTTGCTGATCACCTCCTCGCTGAATTCGTCCAGGTCGAAGGTTTCTTTTTCCTTAAAGTACTTCATGGAGCGGTTCAGCAGGTCAATTTTATCGGCCTTGCTCATTTCAAACTCATCATCCAGCTTTTGGGTAACAAAGTTTTTATAGATACCAAGGGTGTTGCTGGTTTGGTTATAGCTGTCGTTACGCACTTTTAGCTGCAAAAATTCATCCTTCCAGTACACGGCTGCATCCTGTCCGCCGGTTGTTTTGTCGATAACCACTACTTTATAGCCGTTTTCTTTTTCGATATTGAAGATGAGCACGCCCTTATCCAGCTTGTTAATGTTGATGGCTTCCTGCTCATAATCCACCGCAAACCCGCCCTTATCCGGGTAAACCTTTAGGTAGGTTTCCTTATTCTCCGATTTAAAGATGCCGATGGCATCCAGTGGGTTGCCCTCTATCTGCACCTTGTTAAAATAAACCACGTAAAGTTCGCCGCCTTTAATGTTGGGGTGGGTGCTCACCTTGTACAGGTGTTTAGCGATCTGCTCAGATGCTTCGTGAAATTTTTCTTTATCCTCAAACGCCATGGTGGTAAAGTGGTGCAGTTCGTTTAGCGCCAGGTCGCCGCTGCTGTGCATCAGGTGGTAAACCTCGTTCACCTTTTCAAAAGGCTTTAAAAAATACTGCATGAGCAAGTTCGGGATGATCTCGTCCTGCAGTTCAAGGGGCGCATCAGATAAAGAATACATTTCGTTTTGCGACTGGTTGCCCACGTGGTGCACCGAAATTGTATCAAGCGAAGCTTCGAAAAAAGTTACCATAATTAGGGCGAAGGTAAATATTTGTCATTGAGCCATTATGTCATTAAGTCATTATTTTTACAGCACCTTGCACAATTATGACTTAGGAACATTAGCCTTAAATATCGACTTTTGCAACGGCGCATTGGCAATGACCCAATGACCCAATGACTCAATGACCAACAACGAAGACACAATCGTAGCGCTTGCCACCCCCAACGGAATTGGGGCGATAGGAGTTATCCGCCTCTCGGGGCCGGATGCCATCACCATTGCCCAAAAAGTTTGGAAAGGAAAGGATCTGACCAAACAAGCATCGCATACGCTGCACTTCGGCCGCATTATGGATGGCACGCTGGAACTGGACGAAGTGGTGGCCTCGCTGTTTGTTGCCCCGCGTTCCTACACCCGCGAGAATGTGGCAGAGATCTCCTGTCACGGCAGTAATTATATAATTGAGTCCATCATTAAGCTGTTCATTAAAAACGGCGCCCGGGCAGCCAAAGCGGGCGAGTTTACGCTGAGGGCATTCCTCAACGGGCAACTTGACCTATCGCAAGCCGAAGCTGTTGCCGATTTGATAGCCTCCAACTCCAAAGCTTCCCAACAAATAGCCCTGCAGCAACTTCGCGGCGGTTTCAGCAGCCAGCTGCAATCTTTGCGCGACCAGCTGGTGACATTCGCTTCCCTGATAGAACTGGAGCTGGATTTTGCCGAAGAAGACGTAGAGTTTGCCAACCGCGACCAACTGAAAAAACTCATCCACGAGATCACCAAAGTAATCGGCAGCCTGATACAATCCTTTGAGCTGGGCAACGCTATCAAAAACGGTGTAAATACCGTAATTGCCGGTCGGCCAAATGCCGGGAAGTCCACATTATTAAATGCTTTGCTGAACGAGGAGCGGGCCATTGTAAGCCATATCCCCGGCACCACGCGCGATACGATAGAGGAGGTGCTCAACATTAAAGGTATTAACTTCCGCCTGATAGATACGGCGGGCATCCGCGAAGCCACCGATGCCATTGAACAAATTGGCGTGCAGCGCACCATGGAAAAAATAAGCCAGAGCGCACTGTTGTTGTACGTGTTCGATGCCGAGCAAATAACCGACGAAGAACTGGACGCCGACATAAAAAGCTTACAAAAACCCGGCGTTGCAATGCTGGTAATAGCCAACAAAATAGATTTGCTGAAAGAGGAAGAAAAGTTAAAGAATTTTGAAGAAAAACACCGAAATCCGTCCGGTTTTCAAGGGTCGCAAACCACTCCTTTGGTACTGATATCGGCCAAAGAAAAGCAGCAGATAGAAGAGCTGAAGCAACAGATTTACGGCGCCGCCATCAAAGAAAACCTAACCGGGCACGAAACCCTGGTAACCAATATCCGCCACCTGGAAGCCCTCCAAAAAACCGAAGAAGCACTCATCCGCGTGTTGGAGGGGATAGATACTGTAACCTCCGATTTCCTGTCGATGGATATTAAACAGGCACTGCACTACTTAGGCGAAATAACAGGTGCCGTTACAACTGACGATCTGCTGGAGAATATATTTAGCAAGTTTTGTATCGGTAAGTAGCTGGTGCTCATTAGGGTAGCTTTTAGTAATTGAGAGCGGCGCTCTCAATTACAGCAGCCACGGCTTTGGCCTGTGACATATATAAGGTATGGCTACCCTTGAGTTCAGTCAGTATCGATCCCGCGCGTTTGTACATTGTGCGTTCCAGATCAGGATGGATGCTTTTATCTTCTGTTGCGACATTAGCGTACGATGGCTTGTTTTTCCAGGCAGCTTCCGTAAGTGGTGTTAAAAAACTTTTTACCGCAATCGGTTGCTGAGAATCAGCCATGAAAGCTGCCTTATCAGGGCTTTGTTCGGCTGCAAAGCATTCTCTGAATTTGGCTTTGTCGAAATAGACGATGCCTTTATCATCCGGTGGTAAAATACCGTTGACGTGCAACTGCGGTCCTCCCTGCAATAAAGAGATGACAGTCTCCCCCTTATCGGGAATGAAAGCCGCTAAATGGTTTGCGAAACCACTTAATATAGTTGCGTTACGGCTATGAGATAATTGTTTATATTGGTATGTTATTTGGATATAATTACATATCACCAATGAATCTGTTAAAGCTTAACATTGGGTATAATACTTAACATCATAAACAACGGCGGAGTAATGATCACTACCAATTTTCAACATGTTTAAGATACTGTCAGTAAGTTTCTTGCTGATTATAACGCGTCTGTGCGCCGCACAGGAAACCAAGGGGCAACTATATGCACAATTGGTGCATAAACAAGTCGATACTGTGCGCCTAGCCATTTTATACAAATTGGGGCTTTTCTATTTATCACATTATGATCAAAAAGGTCATCTGGATAGTGCGGAGGTTTATTTGAACAAGGCGCTTGTAATAGCTACAGCAGCCCACCTAAACAATGACATAAACCGGTGTAATTCGAAATTGAGCAACGTGTACCTGGCACGCAATAACCTGCCTGTTGCAGAAAGGTATTGCACGCTTGTCGCGCAGGCCCATGCAGTAAAGCACGAGACAGCTAAGCAGGCCTACACATGGTTAAAATTTGGCCAGGATGTGTTAAATAAAATGACAGACACAGGCAAAAAAATGCCAGAGTCGGCAGCGCAAGCAGCAGAAGTATACTATAACCGCGGCTTAAGGGTACTGCAATCCATAAGGGACACAGGCGCTCTAATTGATAAGGAAATACTCATTGCGGAGTATATTAATGCAAGAGGCTATAATCGGCTTTATCGAAAAAAAGCGGGAGATATCATTAAGAGATTTGAAAATTCCCGCTTTACGCAGATTAATTTATTGTATGCAGATTTATCCCGGGATTATAGGAATGTGGGGAATAATAACGTTTCACTTTTTTATTTGCTGAAAGCGATGGACCGGATGAACCGGTTGCGCGATACTGTCAATAACCAAGTGATATTTGGCGAACTGGCACTGGTTTATGATGAACTGGGTCAGGCAGACAAAAGCATACAATGGTATAAAAAGACCTTAGACTTACGTGAAAAAATGCAAAACCCGTCGCCGGCAGGCTTATACCGCACAGCCGGTTTTATGGCGCTTAACTTAAATAAACGGGGCCGCAGTGCGGAGGGACTTAGCTACATCATGGGTCTTGAAAAAAGGCAGCCTCCTATAGATGATAATACGAGAGGTATGGCCGCCCAGGTAAAAGCTTATTGTTATGATGGGCTAAAGCAATATAAGATAGCCGAAAAATACTATCTCCTGATGATTGCTTATTATAAGAAATCTGAATCTAGTTACCTGCGAGATTTTGCGGGTTATGACATTACTAATTTTTATGTACAGCAAAAAAAATACAGCGAGGCAGCCTATTATCTGAAAAATATGCAAACTGAAAGTTTTAATTTATCAGGCAAACGGAATATCGAGCTTATGCGTTTTAAGATTGATTCTGCCGCGGGGAAACCCTGGTCTGCTATTAAGTATTTCCAGCAGTACAAACGGTTGAATGATTCGATCTTCACCGTTACCAAAAGCGCGCAAATAGAAGACCTGCAAATAAAATATGCCACCGACCAGAAAGAAAGGGACCTGGCATCGGTTAAAAAAGACCGGCAATTACAATATGAAAAGGCGAATCGTGCCGCAAGCGCACGCGATATCACGTTGATGGCTATAGGTCTGCTTTTAATTGTTGTTGGCTTACTTTATAATAGCTATCGCATAAACAAAAAAAAGACCATTGTGATAGACCGTAAGAATAAAGAGCTAAACCAACTGGTAAATGAAAAAGACGGTTTGTTAGAAGAAAAAGAATGGTTGATAAAAGAGGTACATCACCGGGTAAAAAATAACCTGCAAATAGTAATGGGCCTGTTGCAGCGGCAAGCAGCGTTTGTAAAAAATAAAGAAGCCTTGACCGCTATCCGCAACAGCGAACACCGTATGCATGCCATATCGTTAATACATCACAAACTGTATCAATCAGACAGTTTTATGTTGGTCAATATGATCGATTATATTAATGAAATGGTTGGGTACTTGCAGGAATGTTTCGATTTAGGTGCTCACATCAGATTTGAGAAAGTAGTCAGTAATATTTCCTTTGAAGTTGGCGTAGCTGTACCCATAGGCCTCATTTTGAATGAAGCTATTACTAATTCAATTAAATATGCATTTTCCGGTTCCCAAAATTGTTATGTGCGAATTGTCCTCGAAAAATCGGGAGAAAATCATTATTTGCTACAAATAGCAGA
Source organism: uncultured Mucilaginibacter sp. (assembly GCA_965649995.1). Lineage (GTDB taxonomy): Bacteria > Bacteroidota > Bacteroidia > Sphingobacteriales > Sphingobacteriaceae > Mucilaginibacter. The sequence continues at coordinate 896 of CBFGNE010000230.1, read as the reverse complement.
CAACGGATGCGGTGTTGCACCTGAATTTAATATTGAGCGGACAAACTCGATGGGATTGAATTTAATGAGGGGGTTAAGCAAACAACTTGGAGGAAAATTATCGATCCTAAATGATAATGGGCTTGTAATAAAAATCGCGTTCCGACAAGGTTGAACATTTGATTTATACGGTAGTAACCACGGAATATCGTGGTTGCACAACGCAATATCGTGGTTTTTGACATAGCGCTCCACCTTGTGATAGTAACTTGAAATCAAATTCTCAATAAAAAAACAGGTGTCTTGTTAATGGCGCTGAAATGTGGGTTGATTTTAGATTTTATGGCAAGATTTATAATATTATATTTAAATAGGATTTAACAAGAATGTAGTTGTGAACAAAAAAAAGATACTCATTGTTGAGGACGAATTTATTATCGCGGATGTTTTAGCCAATATTTTAAAAACTAGCGGCTATATTGTTTGCGGCATAGCAGACAGCGTGAAGGAAGCGCTGGAAATGGTTTCAGAATTTAAACCCGAATTCGTTTTGCTTGATATTTATTTAAAAGGGAAACTTACCGGGATCGATCTGGCACACCGGTTAACCGAAATGGATATACCTTTTATTTATATCTCGGCAAACTCGAATCAGAAAGTCCTTGATGCCGCAAAAATGACTAATCCATACGGTTTTGTTATTAAGCCATTCCGTGAAAAAGATGTTTTAACAGCGCTTGATATCGCTGTCTACAGGCACGATAATCACCTCGAAAACGGTTCAAGACAAACCGCGCTTATGCAAAAAAAAGCTGCGGCAATACTGTCCTCAACCCTAAAGTGGGAATTGAAAATGCTGCAAATGGCAAAAGCTATACAACCTTACATACCTTTCGAATTTTTATCTTTCGGCCTCA
>CBFGNE010000229.1:0-6295 GCA_965649995.1 uncultured Mucilaginibacter sp. | reverse complement strand
AAAACGAAGTAAGGATGGCTGCGGCTGTTGATGAAATAACGGAGTGGCCGCTTAGATACTCCGGGAACGGCGGTGTTTGCAAAAACGAATGCCACCTTGCATCCATGTATTTATGGATGGCCGTTTCGGGGCGGATGCGGTTGGTTTTATATTTTTCATTCCAACAGCTGATAAAGCTATCCATCAGCCCGATAGCCACCATGGTGTTTACCTGCATTGCGCTTTCGAAATCGATACCTGCTTTTTTGCAGGCAATGCCGGTTATGCCCATCCAGTGCGCGCCGGGCGAGATCTTTTTCAAGCCTATCTGCATGTGCCCGTTATCTTGCACGGCAAAAGGGTTACAATCCCAAAAAGCGGCAACCGTTCTCTGATCGGCAGATAAGGAATCAGCATCCAGGCTATGGCATTGCAGCAGATATTTATAAAATGCCGAAGTTTTATCTGTGGAGAACGGAACAGGCGGCACAGGAATAAACTGGCCGGAAGATTTAAGCGTGAGCGGCCTTACCGTGCTAAAATAAGGTTCAACTGCGGCAATATAGGCGGGCGGCGTTGGGTCCCAGGATCCCGGCGTTTCTTTTAGGGTATAGCGTTTGTAATTACTTATTTTATTGTAACCATCGCTTTTGGCATAGGCCAGTATCTGCGCACTTATTTGCTGCCCATATTTTAACGAACTATCTATTTTACCCTGCGAAAAGCCTGCATTGAGGCAAGAATCTATCAACTTCTGTTCAAATACTTTCAATGCGGCGCCCGAGGGTTGTAATTTTGATGCCGTAGCCACCATTGCGAATACCGCACTTAACCGGGTATCAAAACCTGTGGTTACTGATGGGGATTTTATAGCCGGATAATTATTTAAAATGGTATCGAGCTGCTGCATTTTGGGATCATTTTTAGATAAAACCTCGTAGCCCGAAATACTGGTATATGCAAAAAAACGTGCCGCTAAGGGCGGATTAGTTACATCGTGGATCATCACCACCATCATTTGGTTAATCACTTTTGTAATATCCGCCGATGTTAGCTTAGGTGTAACCTTTGCGGGCCTGCAGCCCGGGTTAACACCGATCAATAAAATAAAAGCAACAAAATAGTATAAGTTTTTCATCGGCTGTTTAATTGATAGGCCCGCATAGGCTGCTGGCTAATGCCAAAAAGGATTTTATCACCAATGGTAGTTACGCTTCTTACATCTCCTGTAACCTTAAAACCGGACTCCCTCTGGCTAACTGTTGCGAAACCTCCATTCTTGCTGCCTTTTAACAGCATGCCAAAATTAGCGTCCGCTTTGCCGAAGCGAAGCCGGGTGTTATTGATATTTCCGCAAAATAGCAGGTCGGTTATACCATCCTTGTCGTAATCTAACGGGGTAATGGTAAATACCGGGGAAAACTGCGCCCCGGCAGGTAATTTCCCCACGTGCAACTTGCCCGATCTGTCGCTCAAAAACAAGGTTGTGGCTAAAGTATTGGCAGTAAGGTGGCCTGCGCTCTGCAATTCGGCGGTAGTAAAAACATCGTTAAGGGTAGCGTCAGCATATGACTTGTAATCGGTAAAACGCGGCCGCATCATGCTCACCTGCTCTAACAGCTCGTCGCGGGTAACATAAGGATAGCTTTGATGATTGATGTAAAAGCATAAGATGGGGTCGATGGCGCCATTCTTATCAAAATCTTTAAAATACATTTCGGCGGGTTCCGCGTCGCTTACCTTACATTGCGAATTTGTACCCTGGTTACCCAACACCAGGTCTGGGTGTCCATCTCCGTTAAAATCGCCAACGGTTACACAATTCCACCAGCCCGAATACTTTTTGGGCAGGTACTGGGCCGTTTCATCCTCAAACTTACCATTCTTGTTAATAAAAATGGTTACCGGCAACCATTCGCCAACCAAAACCAGGTCGGCACGGCTGTCGCCATTCATATCTACCCAGGCGGCATCAGTAACCATGCCCAGTTTTGTCAACCGTGGCAGGAATTGTTTGGTTGCATCCTTAAAATGCCCTTTACCATCGTTTATCAGTAAATAACTTTGTGGCGCCTCGGGGTAACGCCCGGGAACAACCCTCCCGCCTAAGAAAAGGTCGGGGAAGCCATCGCCGTTTACATCGGCAGCTTTTACACAGCTTTTGCTGGTGTAAAGCGCGGGCACTGCATTTATAGCTTTTATAAAACCGCCTTTACCATCATTCATATACAGGTCATCGCCCAACGCCGGGTCGCCTGCCTGCAAATCATGGTAACCTGCCGATGCGCAAAAAAGATCGATATGCCCATCCTTATTCACATCGAGAAAAACGGGGATAACTTCGCTCTTTAGCTTGCCTTCTTCAAATACGGCGAGCGTTTTCTTAACAAAACCTCCTCCGGCGCGTTGGATAAAAAGCGTAGAGGGTTGCCCGCTGCCGCCACCTATAAAAATATCTTCAAGTCCATCGCCGTTAACATCGGCCTTGGCTACATGTGGCCCCGAAAACGAAACGGGGTTAACCAAAAGTGGTTGCCTCTTAAAATCGTTAACACCCGTTGTCGGCGCAGTGAATTTGACCGGACTGGTAATTTCGGAAAAAATTTCCTTTGGCTGAGGTGAAGCGATATCCACACCCGCCGCGTCTTTTTCTGATACGGTAAGCACATGGTTCAGCGCCGGCTTTTCAATCGTTTGTATCTTGCCCGATGGCCATCGCACTTTTACTGCATCAACAGCTTTATTTTCACCAAACCCAAAATGCACCAGTGTGGTTACAGTTGACTGATACCCGCGAGCCGGCATTTGCTGGATGGTTTGTTGCTTATCGCCCATAATGGCGGTAACTGTTGCCCCTATCCCATCGGTGTTTTTACCGGCGCCTTTCAACTTAATATCGAGGTAAGTGTTGCCGGTTAGCTCCTGCGAATTATTCTGCAATATGGAAGCAGGCTGGTTAACATTGTTGGTTACCAGGTCCAGGTCGCCATCATTATCCAAATCGGCGTAGGCACTTCCATTACTGTTAGATGGCTGCGTAATACCCCATTTGGCTGATACATCCTCGAAGATAAAACCTCCCTTATTTTTAAACAGGTAATTTTTAACACTGGATGCAGGCATGTCCTTCACAAGGTTCAGCAAGTCTTCGCGCATAACACGGCGGTCTTTTAAATTATCGCCCATGTATTTCAGGAAATCCATATTAGTATAATCGCGCAAAAAACCGTTTGATACGAAAAGGTCCTTCCATCCGTCGTTATCATAATCGGCAAACAAGGGTGCCCAGCTCCAATCGGTGTTAGATATGCCTGCCTGCTGCCCTATCTCGCTAAACGTACCGTTACCATTATTAAGGTGCAGCATATTACGCATGTACTGGTAATAAAAGCCGGCCTTTACGTTCATGTTAAAGTACTCATAATTATCGGTACCCATCAATAACTTCTGCCGATGATTGTCTTCGGGCAGCATATCCAGCGTATAAATATCGGGATATCCGTCGTTATTGATATCGCTCACCTCGTTACCCATCGAATAAAACGACGTGTGGCCGAGGGTTTGTTTTAACTGATCGGTAAAGGTTCCGTTTTTGTTATTGATGTATAATTTATCGGGGATGCTGTAATCGTTATCAAGGTATATATCCGGCCAGCCATCGTTGTTTATATCAGCAATACCCGCTGCAAGCCCGTATGATACTGTACCATTTTCTATCCCGGAATTAGCGGTAACGTCTTCAAACTTGCCATTATTATTTTTTAACAACCTTGCACCACGCTCTGCATCTTTTGTTTTCACAAGATCCTTTAACGCGTATACATCTATGTTATTTAACCTTTCGGGGCTGTGGTTAACCAACAATAGGTCCAGGTCGCCGTCATTGTCATAGTCAAAAAAATAACCCTGAGTACTGTAAGAAGGGAAATTTAACCCGTAATTGCTTGTTTCGTCTTTAAATTGGGGGATGCCCTGTGCGTTATTACCCTGGTTTATTAATAGCTGGTTTATGCGTTTCTCGGGCCGTAGTTTGCCAGAGTAGCATAAATACAGGTCCGGAAGGCCGTCGCCATTTACATCTGCTACCGTCGCGCTGGTTTTCCAGGGCCCGGGCCGGCCGGCAACGTTGGCAGTGGCCGTAATATCCCCAAACACCATTTTGCCTTTATTGAGGTACATTTTATTATCAACCATGTTACCTGTGAAATAAATATCCTGCAGTCCATCGTTATTGAAATCGCCTACGGCCACGCCGCCGCCGTTATAAAAATACTCGTATACCAGTACGTTGGTATTTAACCCTTCGGTAAGTTGGTTTACAAAGCCAACATGTGTTTGCGTGGTATCTAATTCTGTAAAAAGCGGCACAGAGTTGCCGCTATCGCCCGAAGAGTTTACAGAGCCGCTTTTACATGCCGCAAAAAAAAGCATGTAGAATAAAAGGCCTGCGCAAGTAATGCTCGTTGGCCGGGACAGGGGGCTCCGGGTTTGCAGCTTCATAAATTAGGGTGCACCGGCTGTTAACGGCCGGTTAAATAATTATTGGTTATAATTGGCAGCCAAGATAGCCCAAAGCACCATTTACGTACAGGGGTAAATTGTGATAATTTGGGGGTTAATATGGTAACACTCGTAATTATTCGCCATGCCGGTTATTGTTACGGTCAATTGCCTGTTCTGCCCACAAATTCATTGGCCACCATGTCTTCAGCCAGATTTTTTCGGTATTTTTTCATATACTGAGAAGGATTGATACCAAACACCTTTTTAAATTGCTCTCTAAAATATTTTATATCGTTTATACCCACCAGAAAGGATGTTTCGAAAACGTTGTGCCTGCTATTGATGAGTATCTCTGCCGCTTTACGCAGCCTGATAAATCTGATAAACCCGTTTGCCGACTGCCCGGAAATAAACTTAATTTTTTTATATAGGGACGAATGCGAAATACCCAGTTCGCCGGCCAGGGTTTGAATGTTAAAGTCGGGATCCATCAGGTGTTTCTCCACCACTTTTATACAATTATCCAGGAAGGTTTTGTACTCGGCCGGGATCTTCTGGTTGGTAGCATTTAACGTAATCTCGTTATAAAAATACTTTTGCAGGTTATTTTTGTTACGGAGGATGCCGGCCACGCGGGCCTTTAAAAGTTCTTTATCAAAGGGCTTGCTGATGTAGTCGTCTGCTCCGCCTTCTATCCCCTTCAGTTTAATTTCGGGCGATGCACTGGAGGTAAGCAGTATCACCGGGATATGGCTAATGCCGATGTCTTCCCTAATGGCTGTACAAAGCTCGATACCTGTCATCTGATCCATCATTACATCGCTTATAACAATATCAGGCAGTACATCCTTAATAATGCTTAATCCCTCCTTACCGTTAATAGCCGAGTGTACCTTGTAATCGTTTTTGAAAAGCAGCTTAAGGTACTCCCTGATATCATCATTATCATCTATAACGAGGATCGATTTCATTTCGGAGGTTGCTTCCGGATCCTCTGTAAGCAAGTTTGATTCTTCCGCTGCGCTTTCTACCATCTCGGTAGCTACAAGTTCCTGCAACAGCACGGATGTGGTCTCGCTGTCCTGATATATCAACTGGTTATTCAAATGATCGCGTCCTTTCATTAGCGATATAGTAAACTTAGTGCCGCCCCCGTTATTATTTTCGTGGCGGATAGTTCCCGAATGGCCTTCGATAAACTTTTTAACCAGGAATAAGCCGATCCCAAACCCGCCTACCGACGGACCTTTGCCGCTTTCCTGCTGGTAAAATTTAGAATAAAGCTTCTCTTCTGTTTCCTTATTAATACCAAAGCCGGTGTCTATCACCTCTATGTTTACCCGGTCTTCCTCCTCGGCCAGCACTACTGTTACACTACCGCCGGCGGGTGTAAACTTCATAGCGTTTGACAGGAGATTAAATAACGCTATTTCTATCTTTTCTCTATCGGCAAATAACTCGATGTGCTGATCGGCGCAAATAAACTCGAAGTTGAGCCCCTTCGCCTTTGCCTGGTGCGTAAAGCACAAAAAAACCTCTTTACAAAGCTCCACAATATTAAGCCTGTAAATGGTTAGGGTGCCTGCATCCGAGTCGGCTTTGCGAAACAACAGCAATTGGTCTACCAAACTGAGCAGGCGTTTGGCGTTACGGTAAACTATATTAAGGCTACTGGTATCAACCTCGCGCTCGTGGTAAAGCAGCTCTTTTATAGGGTTGATGATAAGCGTTAAAGGCGTACGGAATTCATGGGATATATTGGTAAAAAACGAAAGTTTACGCTCGTTAAGTTCTTTGTCTTTCTCGGCCGAAA
>CBFGNE010000228.1:0-6342 GCA_965649995.1 uncultured Mucilaginibacter sp. | reverse complement strand
TAGCGGCCCCTATACCGGGCTGCCGCAAGTAATACGCGGCGACGGGCATTATAATATTGCCCAACGCTTTGGCTTATACCGCTGGCACATTGCCGACCCGATCCGTTTCGAAAAGAACCTGAAAGTAACCCTGCAGGCCCTCGGCTGGCGTAGCGGGGGCAGGTATTTGCCCTTGCAGGACGACCTGGCATCGGTAGTGTTTTGGTACCAAACCGGGGAACATGGCGCATTCCCGAAATTGCCATCGAAGGATGACCTGGAGATAAATTAAACTGGCCAGCATCCATTTTATGGCCTTTGTGAAGACCTTAGTGGCCTTTGTGTTTAATTTACCACAAAGGGCACCAAGAGAGAGACGCAAAGGACACCGAGCTAAATTTTTTTTTGGGCGGAATCCAAACTCAAACCAAAACATAATAAAGCCATGAAAGCGATAAAAACTTTTGCATTTACTTTAATAGCTTCCGGCCTTAGCGCCTGTACCATGTACATGCCTCCCCGCAATGGGACTTTTGCACACGACCTGAATTTCCTGAAGGCACATGACAGCATTGTAGTTTTGCAAAGCAATAATGGGCTTTCCAAGGTCATCGTTTCGCCAAAATACCAGGCCAAGGTATTTACCTCAACTGCTGATGGCGATTATAGCCAGAGTTTTGGTTGGATAAACTACAAAGCCTTTGATACCATACCCGATGCGCATATGAACGCCTACGGTGGTGAAGATAGATTATGGCTGGGGCCGGAGGGAGGGCCTTTCTCGCTATTTTTTAAACCCGGCACCAAAATGGAATTTGCCAACTGGCATACGCCTGCAGCGGTTGATAACGAAAAGTGGCAGCTGGAATGGGCAAACCTTACAGAGGTTTTGATGAGCAAATCCACCGAAATGCTGAACTACGCCAACACCCTGCTGAAAATAAAATTAACGCGAAAAGTAAGTATACTGGATAAACAGGAGACTGAGCAAATACTGGGTATTAAACTTGCCGGAATAAACTCGGTTGGTTTCAGTACCGAAAACACCATTATTAATAACGGCGACAAAGCATGGGATAAAACAACCGGTGCGCCCTGCCTCTGGAATTTGGACATGTTTCGGCCTTCGCCAAACACAGTAACGGTGGTGCCATATAACGACAACGCCACAGGCAAGGTAGCTACTACCAATTACTTTGGCCAAATACCGCCTGACAGAGTGAAGTACAGTAAGGGCACCCTGCTTTTTAAAGCCGACGGTAAATCGCGAGGTAAACTGGGCTTGCCTCCAAACCGCGCCAAAACAATGGCCGGCAGCTACGATCCGCTGAAGGGCGTACTCACCATTACCCTCTTTGATATTGATAGCACAGCAACCTATTTGAACCAGGAATGGCGAACCGATAAGCCTCCTTTTAAAGGCGACGCGGTAAATGCCTATAACGATGGGCCACTGGCTACCGGCGGGCAAATGGGACCTTTTTACGAAATTGAAAGCGTCTCCCCGGCGGCATTTTTAAAGCCGGGCGAGAAGCTTACGCACCGGCATAGCGTATTCCATTTTACGGGCGAAAAATCAGCGTTAAACGCAATTGCAATAAAAACCCTGGGAATATCGCTGAATGATATACAAGCTGCCTTTAAATAATATATATTCAGCCCACCAATTCAAGTTTTAAACTAAATGCAAAAAAACAGCAACGTAATAGCGGTAACGCTTATCACCTCCCTTTTCTTTTTATGGGGATTCGCACTCAACCTTAACCCGATACTTATCCCGCACCTTAAAAAGGCTTGCCAGCTTACCGATTTCCAATCCTCATTGATCGATTCGGCTTCATATATTGCTTACTTCCTGCTGCCCATCCCGGCTGCCTTGTTTATGAAGAAATATGGGTATAAAGGCGGTATCATTTTGGGCTTGCTGTTATTTTCGGTAGGGGCATTGCTATTTTACTCGGCGGCAGCGGTGCGTAATTACGCATTTTTCCTTGGTGCTTTATTCGTGGTTTTTTCGGGCATGGCCTTTTTAGAGACCGCAGCAAATCCATTGATAACCTTAATTGGCGATGCAAAAAGCGCTACGCAACGTATCAACCTGGCGCAATCATTTAACGGTTTCGCGGCGGTGTCGTCTACCTATTTGGGTGGGATGTTCATCCTGTCGGGCGAAACATTGACAAAAGAACAAGAGGTGGGCATGTCTGCCGATCAAATGAACGCTTACCTGAATAAGGAAGCGTCCAGTGTTCAATTGCCCTTTGTAGTGATTGGTGTTGTTGTTTTTTTGGTGGCCGTAATGGTATGGCGCACCACCTTCCCAACTATAAAAGAAGAAACCGAAGCCGAGAAGAAAAGCGAACAACGCCCATTGGGTGTACGTATTGCCGAATTGTTGCGGAACAAACATTTGATGAGCGGCGTATTGGCCGAGTTTTTTTATGTTGGCGCGCAAACCTGTATAAGCAGTTTTTTTATCCGCTTTAGCGAACGTGTTGGCGGTTTCGCAGAAAAACCCGCAGCCATTTATTTGTCTATTGCCTTTTTTGGCTTTATGGCGGGGCGGTTTATCGGCACCTTGCTAATGCGCTTTTTTAACCCCGTTAAGCTGTTGTTTACGTATGCCGTTATTAATGTTATACTGATTGCAGCAGCCGTAAACCTTAGCGGCAGTATTGCCGTTTACACGCTTATGGCGGTGTGGTTTTTTATGTCTATTATGTTCCCAACTATATTCTCATTAAGCATCCGCGATTTGGGTGCTAAAACAAAGTTAGGTTCGTCGTTAGTTATCATGAGTATTGTAGGTGGTGCTATTATGCCGCCAATAATGGGCCAGGTATCTGATAAGTTTAACATACAAGTGGCGTATTTGGTACCGGGCATCTGCTTTGTAGGTATCCTTTGGTTTGCTTTTAAGAATTTGAAAGTGAAGAAGGTGGAGATGGTGATGGGGCACTAAGCAGCAGCTCAGCCCCCTCTAAACGGCGAAGCCTTCATGAACGCCTATTAATCTCCCCCGGTAGGGGCATAGCCGTCAAGATAAGGGTTAAAGCAGACGCGTAGCGTCGACCGATTTTGTAGCAACGGATTTCAATCCGTTGTAGTAAGGTAACAGTTACATAGAGAACCGTAGGTTCGGCCCATATAAATCGTAAATATGGATCGTACCTACGGCACTCATCAAAATCGGGCGTGCGATCAGCGGGTTGAAACCCGCTGCTACAATATTTCCCGAGCCGATGGCTCTTTAAGAATGCAACAAACCTTAAGTTGACGGCTATGCCCAGGGGAGACTTTAGCTTCGTCCGCCAGTTTTTTAAGCCCTCCCTTCCGGGGAGGGTTTGGGTGGGGCTTACAGGATGTTTTTTAATTCCGCCCAAACATTTTCTCCTACAATTTTGGCACCTTCGGCGGTGGGGTGTATACCATCTGCCTGGTTTAGTTTGCGCACGCCGCCTACGCCTTGCAGCAGGAAGGGTACCAGCGTCATATTATTTTTGGTAGCCAGCTTTGGGAATATGTTTTTAAAATCGGCCGAATAAGCAGCGCCCATGTTAGTTGGCACCTGCATACCCGCCAACACCAACCTGGCTTGCGGGTATTTTGCTTTTACTTTATCAATAATGGCCTGCAGGTTTTTTTCGGTATCGGCAACGGGCAGGCCACGCAGCCCGTCGTTAGCGCCCAGCTCCAGCACAAAAACATCCAAGGGTTGTTGTTTCAACAGCCAGTCGATACGGCTTTTGCCGCCGGCAGACGTTTCGCCGCTTAAGCCTCCGTTTACAATGGTATAAGGTAGTTTGGCCGAGTCTATTTTAGCTTGTACTACACCCGGGAAAGCCTCTGTAGCATCATCAAGCCCATAGCCTGCGGTAAGGCTGTCGCCAAAAAATAAAATGGTCTTTTTGGGTTTGGCCGCGGCAGTATTTTCGGTTGATGCGTTGTTGCTTTCCGATGATTTTTTATCCCCATCGCAAGCGGCGAAGATAAAGCTGAGCGAAAGTACAAGTGCTATTTTAATTGAATATTTCATGGTTTAATTATGCGTTTGAGCGTAACACCTCCAAAGGCGGTTTGTTTAGTATGCCACGGCTGTTAAGTAAGCCTATTACTACGGTAAGCGCCGTAATGGCTACAAATATGTAAGCAACAGGTGCAAAATATACGTGGTAAGGTATTTTGAAAGTGTATTTGGCCAGCAACCAGGTGCTGCTAATGGCTATAATAATACCCGTTAAGGCAGATAGTGCGCCCAGGAACAGGTACTCCAATGCGGTGATAGAAAATATTTGCCTGCGGCTGGCACCCAGGGTGCGCAGTAAAACGCTCTCTTGTATACGTTGGTATTTACTGATGCGTACCGAAGAGATAAGCACGATGATACCCGTGAGGATACTGAAACTGCTCATGAATTTTATTACATAGCCTATTTTATCCAGCAATTCGTCCAGTACGGTAAGTACCAGGCTAAGGTCGATAATGGAGACGTTTGGGAATTCCATCACCACCGACTGTTGATAGGTTGCCGAAGATTTTTGCGAAGATACATGGGTTAGTAGCACATGTGTCTGCGGCGCATCCTCCAACACCCCGGTTGGGAACAGCACCTGGAAATTGGTTTGTACCCGGTTCCAGTTCACCTTGCGGATGCTGCTAATATAGGTGTTCATGATAACGCCTTGCACATTGAATACCAACTTATCGCCAACTTTGGCGTTTATCCTTTGCGCAAAACGTTCCTCTGCCGATACCGGGATATCCTTGCCCGGCGTGGCCTTGCCGATGAATTTACCCGAGGTGATATCCTCCGAACTGGTAAGCGTATCGCGGTAGGTAACCCGGTACTCCCAGGCAAAGGCGCGTGGCGAAATACGCAACGTGCTGTCTTTTTTTGCATCGGCAGCGGTTTTACCGTTCACTTTTTCCAGCCGCATAGTAACGATGGGTATTTGCAACAGCACAGGGAACCCTTGAATGTTGGTAGCATCGGCAAGCGGTCTTTCCTGATCGGTTTGGATATCGAACAAGATCATATTGCATTGGTTGCCGCTTAATGATAGCGATACCTGCGCAATAAGCAGCTGCTGTATCAAAAACAAGATAGCGATAAAGGCCGTGCTTAAACCGATAGAAACGGTAAGTATAATAGTTTGGTTATTTGGCCGGTATAAATTGGCAAAGCCCTGCCGCCAAATGTAGCTCCAACTGTTCATGATGAGTAGGCGGGTAAAGCGGATAAGCAGCCAGGCAATAGCGGTTAGTATTAGGAAAGCGATAAGGATGCCAAGCGTAAACACAGCAGCGCCTACCCAATCGTTCAGTTGCAAATAACTAAAGCCCACTATAAAAAGCAATACCAGCAAATAAACCAGCCAGCGCAAAGGGTCGCGTTTGGTAGCGGTTTCCTCAAACTGCAGGCGCAGGGTATTTAGCGGCGATATATTGCGGATGTTGATGAGCGGCAACAAGGCAAACAATACCGAGATAATGACGCCCAGCCCTATGCCCTGCCAAATGGCCATCCACGAAATTTGTACCGATATGGTTATCGGCAAAAAATCTTTTAACACATAAGGCAGCAAATGCTGGATAGAAGTACCCAACACCGAGCCCGCGACGGAACCGATAAGCCCAATGCCGGTTATCTGTATCAGGTATATCAAAAATGCTTCTGATGCCTTTACGCCCATGCAGCGCATAATGGCTATTGAGGCTATTTTTTCGCGTATGTAAATGTTAATGGCGCTTGCCACGCCAACGCAGCCCAGCAATAAGGCAATAAAACCAACCAGCGACAAAAAACGCGACAGGTCGCCAAAGGAGCGGCCGGTGTTTTCTTTGCGGTTCTCCACCGTATCTGAACTATAATCGGCTTTATCCAAAGCCGGGCCGATCTTCTTCGCCAGTTTTTCTACATCGTAACCGGGCTTAAACTTATAGTAGTAAGCATAATTAATGCGGCTGCCCTGGCCAATAAGTTTGGTTTCGTCGAGGTATTTAAAAGGGATGTATACAATAGGGGCAATGCCCGATGATAAACCCGTTTGGCCCGGCGCCTTGTTTAAGGTGCCTGCAATGATAAACCTTGTGTTGCCCACTTTAATCGAATCGCCCAATTTTGCGTTAAACTGCAGCATCAGTGTTTTATCAACCAAAGCATACTTGCCGTTTTTAAAAGCTGTGCCCGCTGCTACAGGCGTAGTTTCTAAACTGCCATAGTAGGGGAATGCGCCACTTAAAGCCTTTACGTTTGCCAGGCGAGTGCCCTGGGCGCGGTTAAAGTATATCATGTAGGCAAAGCTGCGTTCCTCCGAGTGGTCGCCGCCTATCGAATCCAGCAGGGTTTGCAGCTTTTTGTCG
>CBFGNE010000227.1:0-6355 GCA_965649995.1 uncultured Mucilaginibacter sp. | reverse complement strand
TTTGATGCATATTCAAGTTGTTTTTCTTATCTTCAACATCCCGAAAATAAGGTAAAAATGAGTTCAGGAAAATATAGCGGCTTTTCTGATGTTGCCCGCCAGGCAATGCTGCAACCTCAGGAATCGATGCTGGAGGTTAAAAACAAAAAAGATAAATTATACATAGGTATACCCAAGGAAGTCTCCTTCCAGGAAAACCGCATACCACTTACCCCGTTATCGGTAGCACTGCTGGTAAATAATGGGCACGATGTGCTTTTAGAAAGCAACGCGGGGCAGGCAGCCAATTTTTCTGATAATAATTATAGCGAGCAGGGCGCCCAGATAGTTTATGAAACTAAACGGGTTTACGAGGCCGATATCATCATCAAAATAGCACCGCCCACCATGGAAGAAATAGCCATGATGAAACCCGGGCAACTGTTAATATCTGCCTTACAGGTATCTACACTAAAAGCCGAGTGCCTGCAAGCCTTATTGGCTAAAAAAGTAACTGCTATTTGTTTCGAAAACATAGAGGACGAAGGCGGCACATTAACCGTAGTACGCGCTATGAGCGAGATTGTTGGCGCTACATCTATCCTGATAGCAGCAGAATACCTTAGCAATATTTTTGGCGGCAAAGGGTTGATGTTGGGTGGCATAACCGGCGTACCACCAACAGAAATTGTAATATTAGGTGCCGGCACCGTTGGCGAGTATGCTGCGCGCACCGCTATATCTTTAGGTGCCGAAGTAAAGGTCTTCGACCCCTCTATCTATAAATTGCGCCGCCTGCAAAATAACATTGGCAGCCGCATATTTACATCGGTAATACAGCCTATTGTTTTAGAAAAAGCCATTACCACCTGCGATGTTGTTATTGGCGCCATGCGTGCCGACGATGGCCGCAGCCCCTGCCTGGTATCAGAAACTACCGTAAGTAAAATGAAACCCAATTCGGTTATTATTGATGTGAGTATAGACCAGGGCGGTTGTTTTGAAACGTCCGAAGTTACCAACCACACGCACCCGGTGTTTAGAAAATACGACGTTATACATTACTGTGTACCAAATATAGCTTCGCGCGTAGCGCGGACGGCTACTTATGCGCTTACTAATATTTTTGCGCCGATATTATTAGACATAGGTGAGCACGGCGGCCTAAAGAATGTAATTTGGAAAAAATCGGGCATCCGCAACGCGGTTTATATTTACCAGGGGCACCTCACCAACAAACACATGGGTGAGCGATTTGGCATCCCATGTAAAGATTTGGACCTGCTGGTAGCAGCAAACCACTAATTAATAGTGCGAGGGAGGGGTGACAAATTGCTGTGCAGGCCGGTTATCCTCTTTGTACTTCTGGGGCAGGTCGGATTTGTGGTGGAGGGTGCCGTAATAGGATATTTCCAGTTCGCGCTCGCCGGAATCTTTTACAGTTAGTTTAAATACCATATCGTAATCATCCTCATCCAGTGCTTCAAACGGCATTTCGCTGCCAAAAGCATCCAATAGGGGCATTAAGGTATTTGAGTGGCCAACTATAAGCACGTTGTCTCCGTTAAAGTTTTTAAGGATAGTAGCCGCAAAAGTTTTCAGGCTATCGCCATAAACGCGCGGTAAAATTTTGGCTTGCGTGGCCAGCGGACGGGCAGTTTCGGCGGTACGCTTATATTTGGTTACGTAAATGGCTTTTATTTTTTCGCGCTTCAGGTATTTAGCTAACGATTCTGCCCGCTTTTGCCCGTCGAATGATAAATTCGGGTCGTCTGAAGTTTTTACGGTTGCCGGTTCTTTCTCGGCATGCCGCACAAACCACAGGGTTGTTTTTTGCGCAAAGGCACTATAATTGCTAAGGAGTAAACAAACAAAGATTATTGTCAGGGCTTTAGATTTTAGCAATGTGTTTTTCATAGCGCGCTATCTGGTTTACAAGTAAAGGTATTTACAAATATATTGATATGAGGTTTTTTGATAAAGAATATTTAAAGCATGTATGGAAGGTTTTAGTCGCAACCTTTAGCGGCTTTGGCAGCGATAATGGTTTAAAGCTAAGCGCATCGCTGGCTTATTATACGGTTTTTTCCATCGCACCGTTACTTATTTTAATCATATCGGTTGCAGGGCTTGTGTTTGGGCACGATGCAGCCACAAACCGGCTTCAGCCCGAAATTGAACACTACGTAGGCAAACAGGCAGCCGCGCAAATACAGGACATGTTAAAAAGTTTAGAACTCTCAGGAAAATCCGGCATCGCTGTAGTGGTGAGTGTAATTACTTTACTGGTAGGTGCCAGCAGTATTTTCCTGGAGATACAGGATTCATTAAACATCATTTGGCGGGTAAAGGCCAAGCCCAAAAGAGGCTGGGTTAAAATGCTGCAAAACAGGTTTCTTTCCTTTTCGCTTATTATCAGTTTGGGCTTTTTATTACTCGCCTCTCTTGCCATAAACATTGTTATAACTGCACTTAGCGCCCAAATAACACGGTTTTTGCCAAGCGTAACCAAACTGATAATTCAAGGCATAAACCTCGGGCTAACCCTTATAGTTATATCCACTTTGTTTGGTATTATATTTAAATTTTTGCCTGATGTAAAGATAAAATGGAAGGATGTGCGCTCTGGCGCAATTTTTACGGCCATACTTTTTATGTTAGGCCAATACCTCATCAGTTTATATATTGGCTATACAGCCCAAGGGTCAACTTATGGTGCTGCCGGATCGCTGATTGTGATTTTAGTTTGGATATACTATACGGCCGCTATTCTATATATTGGTGCTGAATTTACGCAGGTGTATGCCGAAGCCATTGGCAGCCACATAGAGCCTGCCGAGTATGCGGTGCATGTACAGCAAACGGAGGTAGAACATGTTGTTAGGCAACTGCCAGCTCAAAACCCTGACATAAAAGGCAACCTTAAATGCGATGAAGAAAAGGCAAAGAAAAAAGCATAACTGGGTAAACGTACCTTTCATTGCGTAGCTCACCCTAATCGTAACATACATTAATAAATAATGCTGTACATTTAGCTACCAATTACACCTCATTGTTAGCAGCTATATATATATCATTTAAAAGGGCTTTTTTACTCACGGCCGTTATTTCGTGCTTTTACCTTACTGCGGCCGCGCAGTACTTCCAGGTAGATAGTGGCCGTAAAAATGTGAACATCCCTTTTCGCCTTATCCGGAATATGGTGGTGGTAAAAATGCATATCAACAATAAAGGCCCATTTAATTTTGTTTTAGATACCGGCGTTGGGTTGATGCTCATGACCGACCCAACGATGGTTGATTCGATAAACCTTACGCAGACGCGAACTGTTAAAATAACAGGCCTTGGCGACGATGGCGATTACGAGGCCATTGTTACCTCGCCATTAAAGTTGGATATTCCGGGGCTTTACAGTAATGGCGTATCAGCGGCTATATTAAAAAAAGATTATTTTAACCTTTCCAGCTATGTGGGTATGCCCATTCATGGTTTAGTTGGCTGGGATTTTTTCAATAACCTGGCAGTTAAGATCAATTTCAGCGATAGCACCTTGAGCGTTTGCCGCCCTAAAGACCTCAAAGCATTTAGAAAAAGCCAGGCCATCCCTATCACCATCGAAGAAAAGAAACCATACATCGAAACCATGGTAACCTTTCCGGATGGGCGACGGGTTAAAAATAAACTGGTAATTGACCTGGGGGCAGGGCACCCGTTATCGCTAGAAAACTTGCAGAAAACTGGCGGGCTCCCAAAAACATACATCAGGGCAAACCTTGGCGTGGCTTTAAATGGGCCTATAGATGGCGTGATAGCGCGGATGAAGGAAATTGACCTGGGTAGATATAAAATAAAGAATGTGATCACATCTTTCCCTAATACAAATGCCGAAAGCCCATCGTACGCTGTCCCGCGCGATGGGAACATGGGCATTGGCATCTTAAAAAAATTCAACGTTATATTCGATTACACTAATGGGCTGCTTTACCTTAAACCCAACCAAACATTTAATGAACCTTTTGAACACGACATGAGCGGGCTGGAGTATTTTGCGGCAGGGGATGAACTCAACCATATCATCATCAGCCGTGTGGAACCCAACTCGCCTGCAGACGAGGTGGGGCTGGAGAAAAACGACGAAATTGTATCGATAAATTTTAAGCCGGTATCAAAAATGGGTACCGAGGAGGTTGACAACTTATTAAAATCGAAAACGGATAGAAGTATTTTACTGGTAGTTTATCATGATAAACGTTACGATAGGGTTATATTAACCCTAAGGCGCAGAATTTAAGCCATTTGTAACAAACCCATTGCTGTTTCCGATATCGGGCAATAATTTTATATTTTAGCTTCTGCTTTTTACTACTTAATTATTTAAACAATGAATAAACCTTTACGGGCAGGCATTCGCCTGCGCGTGGCATTTGTCACCCTTGCTGTAATAGCAAGTTCCTGCGCTACAAAAAAAGAAACCGCATCTACCGTAACCCTTAAAACAACAACCACACCCGGAGGGACAACCGCGACCGCAACCGTAGGCGGCGCCAAAAAGGAAGGCATTAAAAAATTCGCCGATCTGGTTGGGAAAGTTAAAGGCGATACCGGGCTTTTTTCAACTTATAAGGTTGATGGTAAGTATTATTTCGAGATCCCAGACAGCCTTTTAAACCGCGAAATGCTGGTAGTTACCCGCTTTGTAAAAACGCCTGCCGGGTTAAAATCATTTGGCCAGCAATATGGTGGCGAAGAAGTGAATGAACAGGTTTGGAAGTGGCAACGCCACGATAAACAAGTGTTTGTGCGGGTCCCCAGCTATTCGGTAAGGGCTGATAGTACGAGCGACATGTACCAATCTGTTAAAAACTCAAACCTTGATGCAGTGCTCGCCTCTTTCGATATTAAAGCCTACAATAAAGATACCACCGGCGTGTTGGTTGACGTTACAGACATGTACAATGGCGATGTGGCCGCTATCAGCCTGCCAGATAATGTTAAAAAAGCATATAAAGTTAGCGCGATAGATAACAGCCGGTCATACATAGATACCATAAAAAGCTTCCCGATAAACGTTGAAGTACGTACGCTAAAAACCTTTAGGGCTGCAGAGTCCCCAACGGATAATACAAACGCCGCTTTAACCTTCGAGCTAAATACTTCTATGCTACTGCTGCCAAGTGTGCCTATGAAGGCACGTTTGATGGACGCGCGTGTAGGATATTTTGGCCAGGCACAAACAGACTACGGCACAGGCGCACAAAAAGCCGAAGTAACATCATACATACACCGATGGAGGCTGGAGCCTAAAAATGAGGCCGCTTATAGCCGCGGCGAGTTGGTTGAACCTAAAAAGCAAATTGTTTATTACATTGACCCAGCCACACCAAAAAAATGGGTACCATACCTTATTGCAGGCATTAACGACTGGAACAAGGCCTTTGAAGCGGCTGGTTTTAAAAACGCTATAGTGGGCAAAGTAGCCCCTACTGCCAAGGAAGACCCTGAATTTAGCACCGAGGATGCCCGTTACAGCGTTTTACGTTATTTTGCTTCGGATGTACAAAATGCTTATGGACCCCATATCTCCGACCCACGCAGCGGCGAGATACTGGAAAGCCACGTTGGCTGGTACCACAACGTAATGAGCTTATTGCGCAACTGGTTCTTCATCCAAACAGCTGCAACCAACCCTAATGTGCGCACCCCGCAATTTACCGACGAGCAAATGGGCGAACTGATCCGCTTTGTATCCTCGCACGAAATTGGCCACACTTTAGGGCTTCCGCATAACTTTGGGTCCAGCTACGCTTATAAGGTAGATTCGTTGCGCTCTAAAACATTTACATCCACACATGGCACCGCACCGTCCATTATGGACTACGCGCGTTTTAACTACGTTGCCCAGCCGGGCGATGGCGTTACCCGTTTTTACCCGCAAATTGGCGAATATGACCTTTGGGCAGTAAAATGGGGGTATAGCTACTTTAATGGCAACAAAACGCCAAAACAAGAGAAAGAGACACTTGATGCCTGGACAACAGCAAAAGCAGGCAACCCGTTATATTATTATGGCCGCCAGGGTACCTCTATCGATCCGCGCCTGCAAAACGAAGATTTAGGAGATAATGCCATGAAAGCAAGCGCCTACGGCATTGCCAACCTAAAAAGGATATTGCCAAATATTGAGAAATGGACCTTTCAAAAGGGCGAAGATTTTGATGATGTACAAACTTTATACAACGAAGTTATTGGCCAGTACAACCGCTACATTGGGCATGTTACCATGAATATTGGTGGTATAAACGAAAACTTTAAAACTTATGACCAAACAGGCCCTGTTTACGGTTTTGTAAACAAAAGCCTGCAGCACGATGCCGTT
>CBFGNE010000226.1:0-6358 GCA_965649995.1 uncultured Mucilaginibacter sp. | reverse complement strand
ATCACCACGTTGCCAAAGTTCTCATCGTAAGATGGTAACACCAAAACATCGTGTTGTTGTATCATGTCAAACTTATCATCGCCAAAAAAGCCCGCCCAGGTAATTTTATTTTCAATACTCGCGGCAAGGGTTTTTAAATAACAGATATAATTTTCCTCGCCGCTGCCTGCGATGGTTAAATGGTAAGGCACCGAAGTTAATTTAAGGGCACTTAGCAATATATCCAAGCCCTTTTTTTCTTGAATGCGCGAGAAAAACAAAAGTTTTAAAATGGCTGCAGGTTTTGCGATTGCATGAATATTGGTGCTCTCCAGTTTAACGAAGTTTGGCAGGCATGCAATACTTAAGGGCTTTACCAACTTAGTTATGGCATCGGTTTCGTGTGCAGATGTAGTATGGATGTGGCTTTTAGTTAAAAGCCGTTTTCCCATAAAGCCGTGAATTATGCCTTTGGCGCCAATGTTTTTATTGTTGAACGAATAATCGCTCAGCATCCCTCGGGGCGATATTACCACCGGCACTCTGCGGGCAATAGCTACACCACAAGATAATACCGAAACTAAATTCCACCAGGCATGAATATGTACCACATCAAAGCCTTTAACGGTTTTCCAGAGCGCCTGTAGTAAAGCGGGAGAAAAGTGCGTATGGTCTTTTGTGATCCGTTTAAAATAAGTTACCGCAACTCCGTCAACAAACACGGCTTTATTTGGCGCAACCGGCAATTCATTTGGCCCGTTACCGGTAGTTGTGTAAACGTCTATGGAAACATCGGCTTTAACCAGTTCTTCGCAAAGCAAAGCTACCGACATGGTAGGCCCTCCGTAAATAACGGCCGGTTTGTAAGCGGGCGTGATATGAAGTATTTTCAAACCTTTATTAAAATGCGCTTGTACTTCAAAATTTCGAATATGATAAGCATACTAATATAGCTCCAAAAAACCGCGTTTATAATAAATTCGAAACTTAGCCCTCTCCAAAATATCTGAAACAACCCACTGAAAATTAGCGCAGTGCCTAAAATGTATCCGCCAAACAACTCTTCGGCCTTTATGGAGATAATTTGCGCAATGGCCCCGTAAGCAAACAAAGCGATAAAGATGCCCGGGATGCCACCGGAAAGGTATGCATCAACAATATAAGCAGGTTTGGCCGACACATTGGAGAGGCGGTTTACTACTCCGGCATCGTAAACCCGCTCCATAACCAGCGCTTCGGTTATGGGTTTAGATGGCCAAAATATGCGGGGTACAACAACTATAATTGATTGCTTAAGTAGCTTGGTGCCATAATAGGGTATGTTTGCCGGGGTAGATTGCGTAAACGCAATAAACATATCAATTTCGCTTAGGCGCAGTACAAGGAAATCCCAGTTGTCGTTTTCGCCATCAAGGGCCACGTCTATTGATTGCTGTGCCGCGGCATCGGCATCAAGGTCATCAGACCACGCTGTGGCGCGGAAGCTATTCACGTATGCCGGTAGCACCAAAAAGCAAAAAAACAGCAATGGTATAAAGGTTAACAAAACGAATTTCTTGTAGTTTGGATATAAAAACAAGCCTAAAACCATAATACTGATAATAATGGGCTCCTTAAAGCCCGATACCAACGCCTGGTAAAAGTTAAATGCATAAAGCAAGCTGCATATAATTGTATTTACCGGTTTTTTTAAGGGGATGGCAAAGGCAAGAGCCAATGTACCGGCTATAAAGCTTAACGAACTTAGCTGAAACGACAACTGCGACAAGCCCGGTAACCGCATAAATATGTTAGCAACAGGGAACGAAATAACAGCAACCTTTAAAAGCAAGTCGGCTATGGCGCCTTTTTCGATATAATACTTCTTTTTTTTAGGGTATTTCATAAACGCCAATACGCCCGATATAAACGCGGCGTGCCCTAAGCAGTAATAGCGCTGGCATTGTGCGATAGCTTCAATTTTTTTTGGGTCTACGAGGGCCAGTCCGGTTTTTACAAAGTTTTCGTAGCCAAGGGCATTTAACATATAAAATACCGATGTGCAGGACATATAGCCCGCAAAAATAATATGCATGATGAATAAAGGCCGCATTAATTGTTCGGAGAAAGGGCGGTCATCGGGGATAGGTTTAACCCAACCCGTAAGCGTGGAAAAAAATATCAGGAACGAGCCGCCCCAGGCAATCCAATACGAAACGAGTTGATCCGATTGAAATAGGGATGCCAATATCCAGGGGATAAACAGAACAATAAACCTTTCGAAACCCCTATTCCCGTTCATTGCGTTTCGCTGTGTTTAATTTACGCATCAGGTTTTCTATTGCCTCCGCATTTTTTGTAATAGTCCAACCTTTTATTTTTTCGCCGGAGTTGTCTCCATACGTATTCAATACTTTTTTTGATGCTGTAAGTTGCATTAAGGCAGCAAGTAGCCCCCCTTCATCAGAATTTTTAAAGATAACACCATTATAACCATTTTCCACCAGGTCTGCCGCGCACCCTACTTTATCAGATACCAGGATAGCTTTTTTGCTCGCCATTGCCTCATTTACTGATAGTCCCCAAGTTTCGTGAGGGCCTTTGGATGGCAGGCAAAACAAATCGCAGGCCTGGTAAATAGCCGGCATGTACGATTGGTTTTGGAAATCCATAAAATGAACGTTTTTGTTACCCAATGCCAGCTGTTTCATTGCAGGCTCCAACACCCCGTTGCCGACCATTAAAAGGTGGACACCTGGTTGTTTAGGTTTAAAAAAGGCCTTTAACAAAAGCAAAGGGTCTTTTTTATCTTCAAACTTACCGGCGTAAAGTATTAAAATATCCCCGGCTGCAATATTGTGCCGTTCCCTGATTGTGATTGACTCGGGGCTGGCATCTTTTGTAAACCTGTTGTTATCAACAGCATGTGGCGCAAAAATTAATTGTTCTTCTGTTAACCCGTACCTTTTAAAATAGGCTTTTGTATTTATACCGGGGTACAGTGCATAATCCACATAGCTGTAAACCCATCTTAAAAAGAACAGGCGCAGAATACTCTTTAGCCCGGGCTTATCATCCAACAGAGTAGAATCGCCACGGAAAAGTACGGGCAATTTACTTTTGAAGTGCCGCATCACTTTTAAATGGCTGTTATATAACCAGCCATAAACCAAAATGGCATCGGGTTTCCAGTCGGTTATTTTTTGAATGAGCTGCGGGTTAATAATACCCTTTGCGTGATGCGAACCCGGGGCAGAGGAGGTGTTTTCTACAAACTCATACAGGTAGCCATCCAATAACGGGATATCCCATTCGATATCCTTTCCGAAACCCGGGTCGTGTTTTTGTTCTGCAGATTGGCTCCAGGTATAAAACACTTTTATATCAATATAGCCCCGTTGATGCAACAATTGAAAAATTGGCGCATAATATTGTATAGGGTGAGTTGTTACAATGGCTAAGCGGGGCATGTTATATCGCTTCCCCCATCGCATTAAAAGGTTTAGCTGTTTTTAAACGAGTGCTTACAAATTGCACATTGCGGATGTATATGGTATTGTAACTACCCCACTTATCTACCTTGGTTAATTCGCGTTCAAAAGCATTGTAATGGTAAGGCGCGAAACCATTAGAAAGAAGCGTTTGGTGTAGATCCAGTTCGTTGAAACCGTACCTTCCACCGCTGCCGTTTAACTCGATTATAATAGCTTGCAGCGTACTATCTTTTAGTGTGTCTTGCATGCCTTTTATTACCTCGGTCTCAAAGCCTTCCACATCAATTTTCAACAGGATAGGCTTGTTTTGGCTAAAAAGCGAATCGACGGTTATGATTGGAACTTCAGCCGACATTTTACCGGTTTCGTTATCTGCCAGGATATGGTTGGTGGTATCTTCGCCCAGGGAGAATTTTAACGTCCCGGCGACAGCGCCTGCTGCTGCGTTAAGGAGCGTTACATTATCGCTGAGCTTATTTAGCCGGATATTTTGGGATAGTATATCAAAGGTTGAAAGTGCAGGTTCCAGGGCAACAGATTGGGCCCTACAAACGCCCGAAGCTAAAAGCGTATACGAACCAACATTGGCGCCGATATCAAAAAACACATCGCCGGGCCGTAACAAGTGCAGTAGAAAGGCCATATCGTTAAACTCGTGCAGGCCCGTGTATATATTGCCAGTTATACCCGTTAAGCCTTTTCGCGCATAAAATTTTGTGCCGTTCAAAAAGGGTTTTACAATAAATCCGGCCAGTGAAAACCTCGATTGTAATTGCCACCACGCGAAATTCAAAAATGCGCGGAAAGGGTGCCTTTTTGCAAGAGGGTGGGCAAGTATAAAGCCGAAGGTTCGGTTAAGGCTGTTCATATAAAAGTGCCTCGGTAAAGAGCTGGCATTGCTGCGTTGTTTTTGTTTGTGCCGAATGCTTTTTTAGTGCGCCTGGCGGTAAATCTGATAAGGCGTCCGGATTGCCGGCCAACCCTTTCATAAATTCTATAATCGCGTAATTGGATACGGATTCGTAATCATAAACGGTGCCGATACCAAACTCCTTTAGTATACCGATAGCCGAGCTGTTGGCATTAAATATGCCCAGCAAAGGTTTTTTGGTTAGGATGTAGGGGTATATTTTTGATGCGGTGTATTTGGCATCGTCAGACCCGGGGACAAATAATGCGTCAGCTTCCATTAACGTGGCTAAGGTATGATAATAGCTGATGCGGTTTGTTATTTCGGTAACGTAATCGCTTATGCCAAATCGTTTGGCCAGTGGCATAATAGTGGGGTGTCCCTCACCGTCGGGCGCGTAGCTTGTTCCTATGAAATACAAGCGCAGGCGGCCAAATATTGCAGCATCTGCATTTAATCCATTTTTTATTGCATTAAACAAAGGTTCAATGGCCCTATGCATATCGGCTCCGCCGCGCCCAATATAAACGATATTTATAAACCCGGGTTTTAAAATTCGCTCAAAATTGGCCTGGTTTACGGCAGCAATTTTAATATCAGGTGGGTACATACCAAAGGTAATAGTTGCCGCCGGAATTTTGCTTATTACGGGGTACCGGGTCTTAAGGGTCGTTATATAATCTTCTGAAACACTGATAAGCCCGGATGCTTTTTTTATTGCAATAGGTTCGAGGTGTTTATTAAGGCGGTAGGAGAACCAGTACTTTGGCGGTTGCTGAGCTTTCGGTTTATCCCGGTAATAATGGGAATGCCATGGGTCTTGCATATCGATAACGTATGGAATATTAAATTTCTTTTTCCAATACGCACCCAGAATGCATACCGGGAATTGGGTTGTAGAAAAATAAACAAGATCAAAGTGTTGCGTTTTTAAAAGCCCGTTAACGTATTTGCGGTAGTACCAAAGCGAACGCAATGCAAGGCTGCCCAAGCCTACTTTTTGTGTGTACTTAATGCTGATTGCTTTTACCCTGTGGATTTTAATATTGGGAGGTACGCTTTTCAATAAAAGCTCGTCTAATCCTATATTGGTGTAAGCTGGGTCAATACAAACCACTTCCGCTTGCCAACCGTTTTCATGGAAGTAAGCCAGGCTGGTGCGTACACGGTGCATGTCTGCCGCATTCACCGGGGGAAAGTATGGTGATATGATGAGAAGCTTTTTCAATATTATTGGTGGATTCTCGCAAAAAATTTCGGGTAAGCCCCCATGGTCATGTGCAAACCATAACACTTGTTAATCCGCCTCCTGTTTTTGCTGAATGGATTTAAAAGGGAGGCATAATAAAGCATCCGGTAAAGCCGGCTTTGCTGCCATTTTTCCCAGCCCTTGCCGCAGTTTGCATAGTAATCTATAACGGCCTGATAATTCCAGCGCCAATCGAGCTTATAAGCGCTTGCGCTACTGAAAAGTACATCGTTTACCGAACCCTGATCAAAAGGCCCCCAAATACCCCTGCGACCCAAATCCGACCAGCCAAACGGGTATTCGCCGTTTTCGAAAGCTTGTTCTAATAGGTGCAAAGCATTATGCCCGGCCACAATAAAACCGGTATTTCCTGTCCAGGCTACATGAGCCGCTTTTGTATTAAACTGTATAGCATCGGCGCACAGGCCAACCATACCGTCGGGCACTTCTTCCATCGCGGGAGCATCCTTTTTCATGATCAGATCATCATCTATAATGATGTAACGATTAAACCCCGGGACAGCCCGGTGCGCTATAAGTTTGTTAAAATGTGGCGCAATATTTTTATCAGTAAGTTTTTCTTTGATAAGTAAGCTGGCATAATTGTGTGTCGATGCCCATTGCTCCATCCTTCTGTAGGTAATATCGGTTAAATGGCTTCTGTTCCCAATCGATACCATCAATACAATAGTGTTTTTTTCTTGGTTGCCCGCCATTAACTTTTCCTTTTCCACCATCGGTTTGTTT
>CBFGNE010000225.1:0-6358 GCA_965649995.1 uncultured Mucilaginibacter sp. | reverse complement strand
TACTAAATACCGGGAGTATTACAAAGCTGCTTTTTTTTGCAGTGTCTTTATCAAAATACATCTTACGTATAAACTTCGGCAGGAAGCTTTGCGCTAAAACCGGCTGTAAAAAGGCAGTTAAAAGCAGTATAAGGGCAAGTTTTTTCATAAAGTAGTAGTGATGCTAAGGTAGGTTTTAAGCATTTGTTTTACCCAATTTTCAATTTAAAATTCTGTTAGCCTCAAAATACCTACTTTTGCGAAATAATCAGCATAAATAAATATGAGCACAGAAAGAGGCCCTATATCGCAATTTATCGAAAGAAATTACCTGCATTTTAATGCAGCAGCATTAATGGATGCGGCCAAAGGCTATGAAACCCACCTTACCGAAGGCGGCAAAATGATGGTTACCCTGGGTGGTGCCATGAGTACTGCCGAACTGGGCATTTCGCTTGCCGAAATGATACGCCAGGGCAAAATAGACATTATCAGCTGTACCGGTGCCAACCTGGAGGAGGATATCATGAACCTGGTAGCACACTCGCATTACAAACGGGTACCCAACTACCGCGACCTGAGCCCGCAGGACGAGTGGGATTTGTTAGAGAACCACTACAACCGTGTAACCGATACCTGCATCCCCGAAGAAGAGGCTTTC
Organism: uncultured Mucilaginibacter sp.; assembly: GCA_965649995.1. Taxonomy (GTDB): domain Bacteria; phylum Bacteroidota; class Bacteroidia; order Sphingobacteriales; family Sphingobacteriaceae; genus Mucilaginibacter. The sequence continues at coordinate 5,718 of CBFGNE010000225.1, read as the reverse complement.
CGCCGCTTACAAAAACATATTTACAAGATATGGAAGGACGCAGATACCGCAGGCGAGCGTTATTTCCCACACGAATTTATGTACAAAATACTATTGAGCGGCGAGTTGGAGCAATACTACGAAATAGACCCTAAAAACTCCTGGATGCTGGCAGCGGCAGAAAAAAACCTGCCTATTGTAGTACCGGGGTGGGAAGATTCTACCATGGGTAATATCTTCGCTTCATACGTTATTAAGGGAGAAGTAAAGGCTACTACCATGAAAAGCGGTATAGAATACATGGCCTGGCTGGCCGGCTGGTACCCCGAAAACTCAACCGGGAAAGGTATCGGTTTCTTCCAGATAGGCGGCGGCATTGCCGGCGATTTCCCGATTTGTGTGGTGCCTATGCTGTACCAGGATATGGAGATGCCCGAGATACCATTCTGGAGTTACTTTTGCCAGATATCCGATTCTACCACCTCATATGGCTCATATTCAGGCGCTGTGCCAAACGAAAAGATAACCTGGGGTAAGCTGGATATCAATACACCAAAATTCATAGTAGAAAGTGATGCAACAATTGTTGCACCGCTTATTTTTGCATGGATATTGAAACAATAATTATTTTTTTGAAAAAAATCAAAAAATAATTTGACCGCTTTTTTTAAGCAATGGTTAAAAAAGCCCTTTTTTAGGCAATAAAGGGCTTTTTACATTTGTTTAGAACGATTATAAATTAGGAATTACTGTCACTAATTTGTCAGCTATACCTTAATAAATTTTACTTTTGTGGCTGAAAAAGCGGGTAAAACATACTTCTTTACGTCAGTTTATCACATTAACTACATAACTATTTAGCATAAATACACTTTATGAGAAATATCTCATTGATTCTTAAACAGTTCTCAAAGTCGGTTTTACTGGTTGCGGGTATGGCGCTTTGCGGGCTCACTGCAAATGCCCAGGCTGATGCCGCAAAAGGCGAAGCTATATTTAAAGCCAAATGTACAGCCTGCCACAAAGTGGAAAGCCGTGCGGTTGGCCCTGCATTAGGCCCTCAGCTTACAGCCGAAACCGATGATGCTTACCTGACCAAGTGGATCCAGAACAACCAGGCATTAATTGCCGCAAAAAACCCTAAGGCATTAAAAATTTATAACGAGTACAACCAGGCTGGTATGACGGTTTTTGCCGAACTGACCGATGCCGATGTTGCTAACGTTATAGCTTACGTACGTGCCGACTGGAAAAAAATCCAGGATGACAAGGCAAAGACACCGGTAACAGGTGATCCTGCTGCAGAATCTGGCCCAAGCAACCTGGTTATCTTTGGCTTAATAGGCGTTATTGTTATAGCGTTTATAGTAATACTTGTTTTAAACAAGGTTATTGCAACGCTCGAGCGCTTGTTGTTAAATAACAAAGGCTTGCTTTTAGAGGAAGAAGAGGCTGAGGAAAAAGTAAAAGGCGACAAATTAGCGGTTGTTAAAAAAGCGCTTAAGAATAAAAAACTGGTATTTTTTATCGTGGTGTGCGGTACCATTGCCATGGGCAGCTGGAGCTGGGTTACCATGTGGAATACCAATGTGCACACAGGTTACCAACCGGTACAACCGATCAAATATTCGCATAAGCTGCATGCAGGCGCCATGAAAATTGAGTGCCAGTATTGCCACACCGGTGCGTTTAAATCTAAAAACGCTTCTATACCATCGTTAAACGTTTGTATGAACTGCCACAAGGCCGTTAAAACCGAATCGCCGGAGATACACAAAATTTATGATGCTTTGGGTTACGACCCTGCAACGGCGAAATACGATACCACAAAAGCACACCCTATAGAGTGGGTACGTGTACACAACCTGCCCGACCTGGCTTACTTTAACCACTCGCAACACACTGTTGTTGGTGCCATTAAATGCCAAACCTGCCACGGCCAAATACAGGAAATGCAGGAGGTATACCAATACTCGCCGCTTACCATGAAATGGTGTATACAGTGCCACAAACGCACCGAGGTGAACGCTAAAGGCAACGCCTATTACGATAAGATACTTGCCGCTCATGATAAGATCAAAAAAGGGGAAAAACTTACACCTGCCCTTCTTGGTGGTATCGAGTGCGCGAAGTGCCATTATTAATAAACGATTAAGAACTTAGCATTACAGTTTATATAACTTAAATGGATAGCAATAAAAAATACTGGAAAGGTTTAGAGGAACTAAACAGAACCCCAGAATTTGTTGAGAAAAATAGACACGAGTTTGCGGAACCCATCCCTATTGAAGAAGTTTTAAGCGGGGGCGGATTATCAGCAAAAACGCCTCGCCGCGACTTTTTAAAGGCTCTTGGCTTTGGCGTTGGTGCAGTTACTTTGGCTGCTTGCCAAAAAGTGCCTGTACACAAATCTATTCCCTACTTAATTAAACCCGAAGAAATTACCCCGGGCATAGCCAACTACTACTCATCTACATATGAAGGTAGCGCCATACTGGTAAAAACGCGCGAAGGCAGGCCTATTAAGGTTGAGGGTAACCCAGGCGACCTTTTATCAAAAGGTGGCTTAAGCGCGCAGGCACAGGCATCAGTATTAGAACTGTATGACAACAGCCGTGTGCAGAACCCGATGCTTAATGGCAACCCTACCGGCTGGCCGCAACTTGATAAATTTGTTAAAGACGAACTTACAGCTGTAAAAGCAGGCGGTAAAAAAATAGCCCTTGTTACTTCAACCATACACAGCCCATCTACATTAGCGGTTATTGCTGATTTTATTTTGGCTTTCCCTACTGCAAGCCATGTTACTTATGATGCAGTATCGTACACCGGTATTATCCAGGCAAATAAAAACAGCTTTGGTAAAGCGGTATTGCCACACTACCAGTTTGATAAGGCAGATGTAATTGTAAGCTTCGGTGCCGATTTCTTAGGCACCTGGATCTCCGGCGAAGAATTTACCACCCAATACGTACAAAACAGGAACAGCAAATCCCTGGAAGCAAAGAAAATGTCGCGCCACATCCAGTTCGAAAGCGGGATGAGCATGACAGGTACCAATGCTGATGTGCGTATAGGCATTAAACCTTCTGAAGAGGGCTTGGCGATCATTAATTTATACAACGCTATATCCGGCACAACTTTACCGGGCACAAAAAAATTAAGCAATGCCAATGCCGATAAAGCCATAGCTATAGTTGCTAAAGAATTAGTAGCAGCAAAAGGTAAAGCATTAGTGGTAGCCGGCTCAAACGATGTATCGGTACAAACCTTAGTAAACGCTATCAACTCCCTGTTGGGCAGCTATGGTACTACTATCGATTTGGATAACCCATCACGCCAGTATGCTGGTAACGATACCGACTGGACACAGTTTGTAGCCGATGCTAAAGCTGGTTTAGTAGATGCAGTGTTCTTCCTGGATGCAAACCCTGCTTACGATTACTATATCGCAAAAGATATTGAGGCAGCGCTTAAAAAGGTTCGCCTTAAAGTAACGTTCTCTGATAAAACCGACGAAACCGCTGCACTATGTAACGCTGTTGCGCCAAACCACCACTATTTAGAGGCCTGGGGCGATGATAGCGCTGTGGAAGGCTATTATACTGTAGTACAACCAACCATTAACCCGGTTAACAGCACCCGCCAGGCCGAAGAAAGCCTGTTGATATGGAGCGATAACGCCGTAAAAACCTACTACACCTACTTAAGGAATAACTGGGATAAGAACCTGTTAGCTAAAGGCGGCTTAGCAGGCCAAGCTGGCTGGGAGGCCCTGTTGCAAAAAGGTTTTATAAATGCCCCGGCAGCAGCAGTTGGAACGTATTCTTTTGCACAAGACCTTAATGCAGTTGCACAAACTATTGTAACCAACAGTGGCAAAGTAGCCGCAACCGGCGATAACTACGAATTACAGGTGTATCAAACACCGGCAATGCGCGATGGTAAAAAAGCCAACAACCCATGGTTGCAGGAATTGCCAGACCCGGTTTCTAAAGTAACATGGGATAACTTTGCGGCTATGTCGCCAACGGATATCAAAAAACTTGGGCTTGATGAGTTCCAGGTGGTAACGATAGACAATGGCAAAGGCTACTCGGTAACATTACCGGTATTATCACAGCCAGGCCAGGCAGTAGGTACCGTATCGGTTGCCGTAGGTTACGGCCGTACAGCAGCAGGCCTTGTTGGTAATAATGTAGGTAAAAATGCTTATCCATTTTACAACCTGCTTAACGGTACATTCCAAACCACATCGGCAGTTTCGGTAAAATCAACATCAGATATATTCCCGCTTTCGCAAACACAAACGCACCACTCTTTCGAGGGGCGTAATGTTATCCGCGAAGCTACCTTCACCGAATATAAAAAGAACCCGGCAGCAGGCAGCGGCAAGGAAGGCGAGGAGGAAAAACCATACGATCTTTGGGAGAATTCTAAGCACGAGAAACCGATCTACGATTGGGTTATGGCTATCGACCTTAACGCCTGTACAGGTTGCGGCGCTTGCGTTGTAGCATGTAGCGCAGAAAACAACATCCCGGTTGTAGGTAAAGACGAAGTTGGCCGCCGCCGCGAAATGCACTGGATCCGTATCGACCGCTACTATAGCTACGATAATGGTAAAGGCGAACTTAACGTAACCAGAGAAAAAGAAATAGACCACCTTACCGATTTTGAAAATGTATCGGTTGTGCACCAACCAATGCTTTGCCAGCACTGCGACCACGCACCTTGCGAAACCGTATGCCCGGTATTAGCTACCACGCACTCATCAGAAGGGTTAAACATGATGGCGTACAACCGTTGCGTTGGTACCCGTTACTGTGCAAACAACTGCCCTTACAAAGTGCGCCGCTTTAACTGGTTTAACTACTGGAACGACAGCCGCTTTGATAACTACCTGAGCAATGAGCACACACAATTAGTATTAAACCCAGATGTTACCACCCGTTTCCGTGGGGTAATGGAAAAATGCTCGATGTGCGTGCAACGTATACAAGCCGGTAAGTTGAAGGCGAAGATCGAGAAACGGCCATTAGCTGATGGTGAGGTGAAAGTTGCCTGCCAGCAAACATGCTCTGCAAACGCTATCGTTTTCGGTAACAGGAATGATCCTAACTCTGAAGTTTCAAAAGCTTTGAAGAGCGAAAGGACTTACTACGTACTGGAAGAACTGAACGTACAACCGGGCATTGGCTACCAGGTAAAAGTAAGGAACACATTATCAGAATTACAGGCTTAATTATTACAAGAGATTTATAATATATGGCATCTCACAACGAATCAATAATCAGGGAACCGTTAATTACGGGCAAAGGTATCACCTATGCCCAGATCACTAACGATGTACTAAACCCTGTAGAAAATAAACCTAATAAAGCCTGGTGGATCGGTTTTACCGTTGCATCGCTGGGCTCGTTATTATGGGTTGTATCTATCAGCTACACCTTTTGGTTCGGCTTAGGTGCATGGGGCTTAAACAAAACAGTAGGTTGGGCCTGGGATATCACCGGCTTTGTATGGTGGGTAGGTATTGGCCACGCCGGAACGCTTATCTCGGCTGTACTATTAATATTCCGTCAAAATTGGCGTAACTCCATCAACCGCTCCGCCGAGGCGATGACCATCTTCGCGGTAATTTGCGCGGCCACTTACATTGTGGCGCACATGGGCCGCCCATGGTTAGCTTACTTTACCTTACCACTGCCAAACCAGTACGTACTTTGGGTAAACTGG
>CBFGNE010000224.1:0-6392 GCA_965649995.1 uncultured Mucilaginibacter sp. | reverse complement strand
GGCAATTGGTGCCATAATTTGGGCGAGGCTGGATAGCAAACGCAGGGAGTACACTGTTTTATACTACTGGCTGCGCGTGATAGTGCGCTACCGGCTGGCGGCTGTACTGATAACCTACGGGTTTATAAAGCTATTTCCACTACAGATGCCATACCCATCGCTTAGCGACCTGCTTACCAACTATGGCGATTTTTTTGCCTGGAAAATCTATTTCCAAACGCTGGGTATATCGCCAAACTACGAGTCGTTTTTGGGTTTTATAGAGATATTGGCTGCTTTCCTGCTGGTCAACCGAAAAACGGTAACCTTTGGCGTGGGGCTGATATTTGGTTTTATAGGCAACGTGGCCGTTGTGAACGGCTTTTATGATGTAGGCGAATTGGTGCTGAGCACTTATATAGTGCTGATAGCAGCTTTCCTGTTTGTGTACGATATACCCCGGCTGTACGATATGCTGGTATTGCATGTGCCCGCATTTGCTAATAAACTGGTGCCGGCTTTTACAGATAGCAAACTACGCAAAACAAGAACAGCATTGCGTACAGCATTCCTGTTTTTTGTGCTGCTCTTCGCCTGGAAAACTTTTGACAATTTCCATACCGACCCCTATAAAATCCCGCATACGCCGGGCTTGAGCAAGGCCTATGGCTATTATGATGTGAAGCAGTTTGTGTTGAATAAGGATACCATCCCATATTCGAAAACCGACCATAACCGTTGGCAGGATGTGGTATTCGAAAAATGGTCTACCCTCACCATAAAGGTGAACCGGCCGGTAAAAATCGATTTTTCGAGCGGGGAGGGCTACCACGAAAAGGATATCGACCGCAATTATGAACTTGCCGGGCATGGTGGCCGCCACTATTTTTATTACGATGCCGATACGGTAAAACATACGCTGGCCTTGCAAAACAAGAACATTAACGAGCGCGGCGAGAAGCTGTTTTTAACTTACAACCGGCCGAACGACTCCACTATTGTGTTGAATGGCATTAATGAAAACCGCGACTCGATCCATGTAGTACTGGCCAGGATCAATAAAAAATATATGATGCTGGAGGGCCGCCGCAAGGCCGTTAAAATTTAACCAATTAAACCATCACCTAAAATTAAAAGATATGTCAGAAGTAATTATTCACCCCGATGAAGTACAGGAAGCGCCTGTAAGTCAACAATCGGAAAAGGCGGTAGAGCCTGCCCGGCCAAAAGCCTGGACGCTTACCCAAAAGGTAGCCTTCAGGATAGGTTTCCTGTACATGCTGTTTTTGTGTATTCCGCTGTATTCGGCATTTTACCAGCACTTATTTAGCTTAAAGTGGGGCAAAATAACCTATAACGATTTTCAATCCATCGTAGCCTTTTGGCCGCCGCAGATCGTTACCATCGAATCGGAAGAAGGGGTGTTTGGTATCCTAAACTATATCAACCTGATACTGCTTTTTGCGGCCTCGGTTGTGGGTGCCGGAATCTGGACGGCTATCGACAGGAAAACACTTACTTACGACAAGCTATACTATTGGATACGGGTGCTTGCCCGTTACCGCCTGGCTTATGGCATGATAGGCTGGGGCTGCAAAAAGATCTTCCCGATGCAAATGGTTTACCCAACTGTGGGCATGCTGAACACACCTTTTATAGATATGGCGGAGAAGAAGCTGTACTGGTCGCATGTGGGGGTATCGTTCGGATATACCGTTTTCCTGGGTTTCGCAGAGTTTATTCCGGGCATTTTGCTGCTTCACCGTAAAACTGCTGTTTTAGGGGCAGCGCTGGCAGCCGTAGTCACATTTAATATTTGTATAGCCAACCACGCTTATGACGCAGGCGTTGCGGTGCCGGCGGCTTATTTTGCCATTATTGGTGTGTTTATCACCTGGTACGATTTGCCTAAAATATGGAACCTGATTGTAAAAGAGAAGGATGTTTTGCAGCCCTATCATTACTACCCGGTGTTGAACCAAACCTGGCAGCGCCGCCTCAAAGCGGGTACGAAAGCGGTTTTCAATATAGCTTTTGTACCGGTAACCATTGCTTTGTGGGGCTATGGCTTTTTTTATGGCAACAACTATAACATACCCAGCACACCAGGCCTGCCCGATGCTAAGAGTTATTACCAGGTAACAGAGTTCAGGCTAAATAACAAAGTGATACCTTATTCGCCGCAGGATTCTATCCGCTGGCAGGATGCAACCTTCGAAGGCTGGTCGTCATTAAGTTATAAAACCAACCGGAAGGCCATTGCCGATAGGATGATAGGTTATTCGCCGTTGAGGGTAACCCAAAGTAAAAACAAAAAACTCAACGAGGCCAGTTCGCAAAATGCCGATAGGTTAGCCAAGCAAAACAAACCTCGAGATCTCGGCGTAACCCGCTGGGAAGTGGGCGGCATGGCCGGCGAACGGCGGTACTTTTATTATAAGGCCGATACGGTTAACCATATGCTGTATTTACAAAATAAGAATATCCATTACAAAAACGAGCGGCAGGTATTGCACTACAGCAGGCCTACGCCAAACCAGATTATTTTGAGCGGCATAAACGAGTTTAAAGATTCTATTTATGTAGTGTTGGATAAGGACCCCAAAAAATACCCGCTTAACGAAGGCCGGCAAACTAACATAAAAGCTTTCTAAACGCTTTTAAACAACACCATTAAAATACAGTGTCAATAACCCTCCGCTAAACTAACCCTGCATCAAGATTGCATCGGGGTTAGCTTAGCTGAGTTAATTACTGTATTAGTATTGGTTTCCAATTGCCACGCAGTGCTCAATATAGAGTGGCTTTTACTTTACGCCTGCTGCTTTTTAAACTCGCTTGGCGTGCAATTATACTTGGCTTTAAATACTGTTGAGAAGTAATTAGGGCTGGAAAAACCTACCATGTAGGTGATCTCTGATATCGAGTAGCCTTCGTTTATAAGCAGGTATTTAGCTTTTTTAAGGCGGCGGTTCAAAATATAGTCGGTAATGCTGCAGCCGAGGAGTGCTTTTACCTTCCTATAAAGCTGTACACGCGATATGCCCAATGTTTTACAGATGTCGTCAACGTTCAAATTTTCGTTGCCGAGGTTTTGCTCTACAATGCCCGAAAAATCATTTAGGAATCTCTTGTCGAGCGTTTTAGAAACCGGCATGGAGCCATGGCTAACATCGCTTGTAAAATGTTCTTTCAGTATCACCCGGTTGCGGATGAGATTTTTTACAGTGGCCAGCAGGTGGTCGTAATTAAAGGGCTTGGTCATGTACGCATCAGCCATGCTTTTTATGCCATCTATTTGTTGCTCTACACTTACCTGCGCAGTAAGCAGGATAATTGGGATGTGCGAAGTACGCATATCGGTTTTTAGCATTTCGGCCATGGCTTTGCCTGATATCCCGGGCATCACTACGTCGGAGATAATCAGGTCGGGTACATTTTGAAACGCCTCGTTGAGCCCTAATGTGCCATCATCAGCCATAAATATCTCATACTCGCTGCTCAATTTTTCGCCCAGGTAGTGCAGAAGGTCAATATTATCTTCGATGATCAGCACCGAATGTTCTTTGGGCGAACTAAGCGCCTCCTTGTTGGTTATAACAGGCAGCTCATCAAAATCGGCGGTATACACCTTAGCGCGTTCCTCAACAGAAATTTCATTAGGTTTGCTTTTCTTCACGGCAGCATCGCTGTGTTGGTTGTCTACAGGAAGTGTTATAGTGAAGGTAGTGCCCTGCCATTTTTTGCTGGTAACGGTTATGGTGCCAAAATGCAGGGCAATAATTTGTTTAACCAGCGCCAGCCCCAGGCCCGATCCTTTTGCCATACCGTTATCCGCCTGGTAAAACTGCTCAAATACATGCTCGGCCTCGTTAGCTTCCATACCTATACCGTTATCCTGCACAGCTATCTCTATCGTATCTTCGCTACGTGAGAAGATCAGTTGGATACGGCCGTTTTCATTGGTGAATTTAAGCGCGTTTGATATCAGGTTGAAAAAGACCTTATCCAGCAGGTTAACGTCAAACCAGGCCATAATAGCCGGTTCTTTGGTAATGAGGCTTAGGCTAACGTTGCGCTTTTTGGCGTTATGCTGAAAACTATCCAAAATGTCTTTTGCAAAAGCTACCACGTTATTGCGCGATACGCTGATCTGCTGTTTATCGTATTCAATTTTGCGGTAATCTATCAGTTGGTTAACCAGGCGCAACAGCCTAAATACGTTTTTTTGAATGAGCGATAGGTTTTTGCCCGCGGAGGTATTCAGTTTCTCGTTCCGCATCATATCTTCTACCGGGGATAAAATAAGCGTTAACGGCGTACGGAACTCATGCGATATATTAGTGAAAAAATTTAGTTTAGCTTCGGTCGCCGCCTCGGCACGGGCCGACATATCTATCAACTGGTTCCTTTGTAATAAGATCTCGTTATTCTTTGCTTCCAGGCTTTTGTTTATCTTACGGTTTTCGGTAAGGGAATAAAAGGCCAATCCTCCAAAAACGATAGCAAGCACCAGGGTTATTACAATAACGTTGAGCACCAATTGCTGGTTGTTGTAAATTTCGCGCTGCTCGGCAAGCAGGGCCTGCTGCCGCTCAATATCTTTTTGCTGTGTGCTGATTTTACCCCATTGCAGTTTCATCAACTGCACGTTAGAAGAATCTATAACCAGCGATTGCAGGATGGTTTCCCGGCTGAAGGGTTCTTTGTTCAGGATCCTGAAGGCTGTCATGATAGCCTCCTTTCCGCCCGTAGGGTAAACCACACTGGCGTTAAGTATACCTGCCGATACCATCTGCAGGCCGCCGCCGGTACCCGGCAGGGCATCAATACCCAGCACTTTTATATTTTTGCTCAGTTTAAGCTTGTTCAGCACCTCGCGCGAGCCGAGAGCCATCACATCGTTATGCGCAAATACGGCATCTGCGTTTTTAAGTTCAGGCTGTATTTGCATCAGTTGGCGCTCGGCATTGTCCTTCAGCCAGTCGCCATAAACCTGTTTGGTAATGTGGATATCCTTATATTGGTTTATGGCATCGTAAAATCCGCGCTGGCGTTCAATAGCGGGAGAGGAGCCGGGCAATCCCATTACTTCTATTACATTGCCCTTGCCTTTTAATATGGTGTGCATGTATTCGCCGGCCAGTTTGCCCACCTGGTAATTATCAGCACCTACATAAGCGGTGTACTGCGCCGATGCTGTTTTACGGTCGATAACAATAACCGGGATGCCTTTATTATAGGCCTGCTCTACTATACCCGTAAGCGGCTGCGCTTCGTTGGGCGATATCACCAGCAAGTCGATACCCTCGTTTAGCATAGTTGTTACCTGTTCCACCTGTTTTTTGCTGCTGCCATCGGCATCGGCATATATAAAGTTGGCGCCCGGATGCAGGGAAAGCTCCATTTTCATTTCATCCAACATATTGCGCCGCCACAGGTCGGACCCAATACATTGCGAAAACCCAATTGTGTACTGCGAGGCCTTTTCGGTTTTTTTACAGCCGGGTAACGCCAAAACGCTTAATACCAATAATAATATTGCAATCCGCAATTTGCTTATAAAAGCCATAAGCCCTTGTTTTGATCTTCAGATAAAATGTATGGTGCAACAGGTTTGCGCACCTTTTGCGCAATTGGTTAATCAAAAGTATAAATAAATTATTTTACAATGCAAACAGCCGACCCCGGCCGTGTTCAAATTTGCGTCAAACATGTATCAAAACTGTAGATAGCGTGTAACATAAGCAAAGGTTATACAAAAATATGTTGGAATGTGTAATTTTATTCTGCTGAATATCAGTATGTTAGTATTGTGTTGATATTTAAACGTTTTTGATATAAAACCGATAACGGCCGCCCGGCATATCGCCCTACTTTGCGATAGTTAAAACCAATAACACCTTTAGTAAATTTTATGAGAAAACATTCCGTCCTGGCCTGGTCTATGGTTGTAGCCCTTGGTGGGTTCCTGTTTGGGTTTGATACCGCAGTAATATCAGGCGCAGAAAAATCTATCCAACAATTCTGGCACCTCTCCGTAGTAGAACACGGCTTAACTATTTCCATCGCGCTTATAGGTACTGTATTAGGCTCGTTATTCGGCGCACGGCCTTCAGATATTTTCGGCCGCAAAAATACCTTGTATTTTGTAGCTGCCGCCTACCTGCTATCATCAATAGGTACCGGGCTGGCCGATAACTGGTACGTGTTTTTAGTGTTCAGGTTTTTGGGCGGGCTTGGCGTAGGCATATCATCAGTAACTGCACCTATTTATATATCCGAAGTTTCGCCCGCCGATCGCCGTGGCCGCCTGGTAGGGCTATTCCAGTTTAATGTGGTGCTGGGGATATTGGTATCGTACCTGTCTAACTACCTCATTAGCCAGGGCGGCGAAAGCTCGTGGCGCTGGA
>CBFGNE010000223.1:0-6402 GCA_965649995.1 uncultured Mucilaginibacter sp. | reverse complement strand
GCTATTAACGATGCCGGCTATAATGCTATATGGCACGGGCAAAAAAGCTGGAACGGAGTAGCCATATTGGCCCGTGGCATGGAGATAAAAGAACTGCGCAAAGGGCTGCCTGGGGACCCGAACGACGAACACAGCCGCTATATAGAGGCTTTTATAAATGGCGTAGTAATAGGCTGCCTTTACCTGCCCAACGGAAACCCTGCGCCCGGCCCAAAGTTTGACTATAAGCTGGGCTGGTTTGAAAGGTTAGCGAGCCATGCAACAGGCTTACTGGCATCGGGCTTGCCAACCGTTTTAACAGGCGATTACAACGTAATGCCTACCGAACTGGACGTTTATAAACCCGAGCGCTGGCTGGATGATGCGCTGTTTAGGCCCGAAACGCGCCAGGCCTTTAAAAACCTGATGGACCAGGGTTGGACCGACGCTATCCGCAAGCTTTACCCCGATGAGGTTATCTATACTTTTTTCGATTATTTCCGCAACGCCTATGGGCGAAACGCCGGCTTACGTATCGACCATTTTCTGCTCAGCCCCAACCTGGAAGGACGCCTTTTATCTGCCACGGTAGACCGCCACGTACGCGGCTGGGAAAAAACCAGCGACCATTGCCCGGTTTGGATAGAGCTGGCAGACTAAGACATGCACAATAACCTGCTTAGCCGATTGATTTTTATGCCCGTGTGCCATCGCTTGAAATACCATGCCTTAGTTGTGCTGTTGTTATTTGCCTACCGGGGTGTAAACGCGCAGGTAACCCTTGGGCAGCAGGCCGTCCTGTTAAAAAAAGGAATAGTACTAAACCTTAAAATCCCAAAAGGGTATCATATCTCCGTTGCGGCGGACGGGATGCAGCGACTGCGTTTTTTGGCAAAAAGCCCGGATGGCAGGCTGTTCGGCACGGATATGCATAGCCTGGCTGATAACAAGAAAGGGAAAATTTATGTGTTTGAAGAGTGGGACGATACTGCAAAGCAATTTAAGAAAATTACGGCGTTTGCTGAGAAACTACATAACCCCAACCAGGTAATGTTTTATGCTGATAAGGGCGTCAACTACATTTACATAGCCGAAACTGGTAAGCTATCGCGGTATCAATATCATGCCGGCGACAATAAGCTTACGGGGAATCAGCAGGTTATTGCTCAGTTCCCCGAGCAAGGGCTCGATTACAAATACGGTGGCTGGCACCTCACCCGCAGCCTGGCCCAACACAACGGTAAAATTTATGTAAGCGTAGGCAGCAGTTGCAACGCTTGTGTAGAAAAGGAAGCTATCCGGGCTTCCATCATAGAAATGACCCCGGATGGCAGCGGGCAAAAAACCTACGCAACCGGGGTAAGAAATTCGGTTGCTATTAAATGGATAGGTGATAAGCTTTGGGGTACTTTTATGAGCCGGGACCTGATGAAACCCGATAATCCGGAGGACTTATTCGGCACTATAGAGCAGGGAAAACATTACGGCTGGCCCTGGTATGCGCAATACAAGCAGCAAATTTACCCCGACCGCCAGATGATGGATTCGGCGAAAATTCAAAACATTAAACTGCCGGCAAAGCCCCCGCTTGCCTATTGCGGCTTTAAAGCACATTCTGCGCCTTTAGGGTTCGACTACTTCGGCAACTTTAGCGATCCTCAATTAGCCGGCAATTTCCTTGTTGCACTACACGGTTCCACAAGCACCTGGCGGCAGCGCGGCAATGCAGTTGTTATGATAACCGGTAAGGATAAATATGTGGATATTGTAAGCAACTTTCAGATAGGGAAGAAAAAGAACGACCGCCTCGGCCGACCATGCGATGTAATGATGAATGATGCCAAATCGTTTTTTGTTACCGACGATAAAAATGGGGCACTGTATTATGTTTGGAGGTAAACTTTCCGGATTGGAAAGGTTGTATTGTTATGCAATAACTGGCTTGGATTTATCTACAATATCACCAATAAATTTATTGTATTCATCCCGCATAGGTAGTTCAAAATCTGTATATAGCGTTCGTTTATCAGCCCATACCTGCTCATTCCTCTTCGGATTAAACCCTTCTTTTTTTACATCTTTCCAATAAATACCGATGCCTCGCTTTTGCCAATTAGGAATTTCATTAAAGTTGATACCATATCGGAATAGCAAATCATTCTTGTCTGCAATACTCAGGCCCTCAATTTTGGAAGTGGCTTCGTTTACAGAAAAGTTATCTTGCCTAAGGCGCCAATAACAGTGCGCATTTAGGGCATTCCTATGAGCGTCTTCATTACGCCATCTGAAATAATCCTCCACCAGCTGTTTGTTAGGAAGTTCGGATAGGCGGCAGTCAAACGCGCCCACGCTTCCCAGTAGAGAGGAAAATTTAGCACTGGCTTCGCCAGCCAAAATGGAAATGTATTTTCTGGCCTTACGCCCAAAAGCATTTTCATTATAATTAAATAATAAAGATATTTCGTCGCTTTCTGTATAACCGTAAATTACGTTAAACCCGCAATTCATAAGGTGTTTCACCGTTTCAATCATCATGTCGCGAAATTTTTCGTCAAAAGGCGCCTCAAATTGATGCACTTCTTTAGTAAGCCGGGTAAAACTTCGCCCATCTATTCTGGCCACGATATAAATATCAGGTAGGATACAGCGGTCGTGCGAGGTTTCATAAACCCTCATTTTTAGATCCAGATCGTTAAATTTCATCTGACCATTGTTTTATAATAAATTTATTATTTTCGGCACTTATATAATAAAGCTCGTCGAAGCCTTCTTCCATAGTTGGTAGCATCAATCGTTTAAAAGTACCTTTTATGCCAATTTCGGGAATTTTTTCTTTTCCAATTCGTTGGCTATTGCGCGCCAACGCATCCGCAAGTTTGGATTGAAAATAATACCCTATCACCTTAAACTTATTGGCTTTTGCAATGGCTATATATATTGCCCGCTCTTCCATTGATGGGTTTGTGTTATCTATCACAAACGGATGTTGGGTAAGTAAACAGGTTTCGATGAATTTAAGTTCTTTATTTCTTGTGTTCAACTGGTCTAAGGAAATACGCATATGCGTTTTAAAAAAAGTCTCTTTAAAAAAAGTAGTTTTTCCCGTCGCCTGAATACCACAAAATATTACTGCTTCCATGTTTATATAAAAGCTCCAATTTAAAATTTATCGGAGATAGCTGGTATACATAATTTTGCCTTCGCAATTACGATATGTACTACACCGCATATTCCATCGAACGGTTATTTTAATAATATACCGGCTCTGTACAATTCTGCATCTAACATTTTAGTTTCAAATTCGTGCAAAGGATATTTACTTTCAATAATTTTCAGCAACATGTTCGCAGCGATCTGCCCCATTTCAAATGCTCGTTGTCTTACGTAGGAGATCTCTGGCACCATTAAGTCGACGACGTCAGAATTAGAAAAACCAATAATAGGGATCTGCTGATCTAAAGGCATATTTTTCACCGCCCGAAGACATGCATTGCTCAGTAGATCACTTGAGATAAATATTGCGTCGGGTTTATTACTCAAAGAGAATAGCTCTTTTATTGCTGAGTCAACTTCGGCACTATCTTTACCCCCGAAGGGGCAAAATTTAATAAGATTTTCGTCAGGAGTGATTTTATTATACTTCAAAGCCTCTTTATAGCCTCTGAGTCTTTCTATTGTTATAGATAGTTGCGGTGCGTTGGCTATATGTGCAATATTTTTCATGCCTTTATTTACCAGCAGGTTTATGGCGTCGAAGGCAGATTTAAAGTTGTCTGTAGTTACCTTGTAAGTATCTATTGAATTAATTATCCGGTCGAAAAAAACTATTGGTAAACCTTGATTATGAAGTCTTTCTATATGCTGAT
This sequence comes from uncultured Mucilaginibacter sp., assembly GCA_965649995.1. Taxonomy (GTDB): domain Bacteria; phylum Bacteroidota; class Bacteroidia; order Sphingobacteriales; family Sphingobacteriaceae; genus Mucilaginibacter. The sequence continues at coordinate 2,557 of CBFGNE010000223.1, read as the reverse complement.
AATCGGTAGTTTGCGAAGACATGGAAATTAACAAGCCGTCAACCGACCTACTGGCTAAATGTTCGAGGTTTATAACTTCCCGATCGTAAGAATCGTGACTTTGGGAAATAATTATATTATACCCCTTCTCGTAAGCTATCGATTCTATTCCGTTTATGGTTTGTGAGAAAAAACTGTTAGCCACTTCTGCAACCATCACGCCGATTGAATTACTTCGTTTGTTGCGTAAACTAACGGCTATAGGATTTGAGTGGTAATTGATTTTAGCAGCGTATTCTAAAATTCTCTTTTTCTTTTCATCGCTAATTTCATAGCTATTTCTTAACGCCCTTGACACAGTAGAGGGCGAAACAGAAAGAGCTTGTGCGATATCCTTAATAGTAACAGCTTTAAACATATTATTAAAACACTAACATACCTATAATAATAGTAAGCATATCATTTGGCAACGTTTGCGTCGATTTAAAGCATCAATAGTTTAACAATCTTCCTCTAAAACTTTAATATTGTTTGGTATTAACAGACCATATTAACCTGCAAAAAATTTGCACGTCTGATTTAATTTGTTTGAGCAACGTTGCTTAGATGACGCTATTAATTGATACTATACGATGATTATAAAGACCAAATTCCCTAAAGTTGTAAAACGTATATTTATTCTCATTGCGTTAATCAACTGTTCATTTTGCGTTTACGCAGCAGATAATGTCTACAATGTTAAAAATTACGGCGCCAAAGGCGATGGAAAATCGATGGACGCACCTGGTATTAATAAAGCCATTGAAGCAGCTGCTGCCAACGGAGGTGGGACGGTATTGGTACCTGCAGGCAATTATCTGTGCGGTTCAATTCGCCTTAAAAGCAATATTAATTTATTGATAGACCAAGGTGCTACAATTATTGCTGCAACTATTGCCGAAGGTGGTATTTACGACGAACCCGAAGTGGCTGAAAACGATAAATATCAGGATTTTGGGCATAGCCATTGGCATAATAGTTTAATATGGGGTGAAGATCTGGAAAATGTGTCGATAACCGGTACCGGCATAATTCATGGCAAAGGCCTTGTTCGATACAACGAAAAGGGCGATAAAAGGCCAAATAAGTCTATCGCATTAAAACGCTGCAAAAATGTTTTACTGCGCGATTTTACGATTTATGAAGGCGGTTGGTTTGGCATACTGGCAACCGGTGTTGACAACTTTACCCTTGATAACCTTAAACTCGACACGAACCGCGATGGAATTGACATAGATTGCTGTCGCTATGTTACCGTTTCCAACTGCCGGGTTAACTCACCAAATGATGATGGCATTTGTTTAAAAAGCAGCTTTGCGCTAAATCAGCTTCGCACAACGGAAAATGTTACTATTACTAATTGCATTGTAAGCGGCTACAATATGGGCTCCGTGTTAGATGGTACTTATAAAAGAACGCCGCCATCAGATAATTTTGACCGCGGGCCTTTTGGCCGAATCAAGTTTGGGACAGAATCTAATGGCGGTTTTAAGAATATTACTATTTCAAACTGCGTATTTGACTACTGCCGCGGTTTAGCGATAGAAACAACCGATGGGGCTTCAATAGAGGGTGTAACAGTAAATAATATTACAATGAGGGACATTGTTAACTCTCCCATCTATTTGCGGATCGGAGGCAGAATGCGAGCTCCTGAAGGCACCTCCCCTGGCCAGTTGAAACGAGTTAATATTGGAAACATAGTAGCCTATAACGTCGACCCAAGGCAAGCTTCAATTATTAGCGGGATTCCATCAGCTTACATTGATGATGTTAGCCTGCATGACATTCTTATATACACTACCGGCGGCGGAACGCTGGAGCAGTCTAAGAGAGAGATGCCGGAAGTTATTAAAGACTATCCTGAACCTGAACGACATGGCACAACGCCTTCTTATGGTTTTTATGTGAGGCATGTAAAAAACATTGACATGCACAACATTAAAGTAACGTCTTTAACAGCTGACCACCGCCCTGTATTTTTCTTTGATGATGTAATTGGCGCGCAAGCTAACAACCTTAATATAGCAAAGCCGACAGGAGAACCCCGGATAACGTTTAAAAATGTTGAGAACATCAGTTTGAACGCTGTTACCGAATTAAAGAACACTACAATTAAGAAATCTACAACTACAGAGTTAAAGTAATAATAAAGTTATGAATAGGCCATGTCTGCGCCCATTGCACCGCTATCGCGTGTATGTTTCGCCTATTACTGGCAAGTATACCCACCATCTGCGGCAATCAATGCCCCGGTGATAAAAGAGCTATCGTCCGAGAAAAGGAAGCGAACTGTGTTGGCAATTTCTTCCGGCCGGCCTACACGCCCAAGGGGTTGAGCGCTATCCAGCGCAGCATATACTGTAGATGGCTCTTGCCCCGACTGGTTTACAAACTGTACCACTGCATTATCCAGTAATGGTGTCTGAATGGTTCCCGGGCAAATACAGTTCACCCTTATGTTAAATGGAGCATAGTCGATAGCAGTGCTTTTGGCGAGTTGGCCTATGGCCCCCTTCGTCATCCCATATACCGAACT
>CBFGNE010000222.1:0-6424 GCA_965649995.1 uncultured Mucilaginibacter sp. | reverse complement strand
TATCTCAAAAACCTCCAGTTTTTCGAGCATTTTTACCCGCGACTGCACCTGCAGGGTTTTAGAGTAGGTGCCTCTAAAGCGATCTATAAATTCCTGGTTATCGGCAATAAAACGCTGCTGCTCCTCGTAGGCTTTTAATTGGTGCACACGACGGTCGGCACGCAATTGCAGGTAATGGCTGTATTTGGCTTTATAATCATATATGCGGCCCATGGTAACCTCAATGGTGCGGTTGGTAATGTTATCTACAAAGGCCCTGTCGTGCGAGATCACCATCACCGCTTTGGCCGAATTGATGAGGAAATCTTCCAGCCACTGGATACTTTCGATGTCCATGTGGTTAGTCGGCTCATCCAGTAAGATCAGGTCCGGCTTTTTCAGCAAGATCTTGGCCAGTTCGATACGCATCCGCCAGCCGCCCGAAAATTCCGAGGTTTGCCGGGTAAAATCCTTGCGTTCAAAACCCAGGCCTTTTAGCACTTTTTCTGCCTCGGCATCGTAATTGGTGTCTTCTACCGAATAAACCTTCTCGCTCAGTTCCGATACGCGTTCGATCAGCTTCATGTACTCGTCGCTGTCGTAATCGGTACGGATAGTGAGCTGTTCGTTCACCTCATCCAGTTCCTTTTGCAATTTATTCGCCTCGGCAAAAGCTTTCATGGTCTCTTCAAAAACCGTCACCTTGTCTTCGGTTAGCAGGTGCTGCGGCAAATAAGCAATTACTGCCTCTTTGGGGCCCGTCACATTTCCGGTGGTTGGCTTGGCTTCACCGGCAATGATTTTGAGGATGGTAGATTTTCCGGCGCCGTTTTTACCCATCAGGGCTATCTTATCGTTCTCGTTGATGGGGAAAGTTACGTCGCTGAACAGGGTGGTTCCGCCAAACGAAACGGAAATGTTATTTACATTGATCACAGTATGGGAATATTGAATTGCGGGCAAAGATAAGGAAAGTGATAAGTTTACTGAAACCGGGATTACACCGATTTGGAATTGATTACACCGATTTTGTATCTTTGGTAAAAGCTTATGATTTACAACTTGTTAGCATTGTTGCCCATTGTAGCCCACCTGGTGTTAGCAGCTTACATATGCGGCAAAATAAGCAAGTCTATCCTACTCACTAAAAAGCAAAAACGCCTGAATATTTTCCTTTCAATTTTAGTTCCCTTCGTGTGGCCGGTATTAATGTATTATATACTAAAAAAGGAGCCCAACTATTTTGATAAGCGGAAGCGCATAACAAACGATAAATGGATGATAGTAGAATTCTCGGGGTAACCCCTAATTCGTTATCCATGGTTATCAGCCAGCCGCTTAGCCCAAACACCACTTCATTTACATCTACGGCGATAATAAACTGATATAGAACGCCTTTTGATAACGACAAAGCAATGAACTATTTTAAGGGGCAGGCATAGGCAAAATTCTTTATTGTGTAGGCTAAACCTTCCGGTTACGGTAAAGTCCTAAAGCTACTAAACACACAATTGTTACCTTAACTTTATGAAAAAAGCTTTCCTGTTTTTATTGTTATTAATCATCATCACATCAGGTTGCAGCGTCCACAATTACACGCTCGGAATTTCGGAGGAGGAATTTAAAAAACACGATAAATGGCTTACCCAACTGGTAGAGAAATCGGCGGAACTGACGATCTATAGAAAAACGGATGGCATAGGCAGAGAGCTATACTATTATTTTGTGGATGGGAAACTCATCCGCATAGACGAAGGGGCACCTAAGCAAACCGTTGTAATAGAGCATGTTCAACGGCCCAGATAAGCCAACCGCATAAACCCAAGCACTTCCTCATTCAAATCGTCGGCATTCAGCATCCTGAAATGATGGTTGTATTGCTCCTGGCCAGGTACTTGCGCTATCTTTTGGAAGCATAAATTATCAGGGTACTCCTGCTTAAACGGAAATACTACATGGACGAAGTTTTTGCCTAATTGCGTAACCCAGGCAATGCGTTTATGGCTGTTAGAGATGCCAATCATGGTTTTGGTAGCCTCTACCTTAATATCGCCAACCTTACCAAACGCAGCAATAAAATGATGGAACAGCGCTAAAGTATGCTCGGATTTGCCTGTGAGGAAGGCAGAAAGGTGGAGTTCGTCGCCGGGTGTCATCGAGATGAATTTATTTAAAGATAGCCTAAATTATCATTCAACGATATATCACCTTAAAATCATTTTTAATATCATCAAACGCAACAATGTTGCATTTATGAACCATGTGTTTACATTTGCAGTATGAAAGCAGACTTTGATGTAATAATTATCGGCGGCAGCTATGCCGGCCTTTCGGCGGCGATGGCTTTAGGCAGGGCCTTGCGCGATGTTTTGGTGATAGATGCCGGTAAACCCTGCAACAGGCAAACACCCCATGCGCATAATTTGATTACACACGATGGCGAAACACCGGCGAATATCAGCGCGAAAGCAAGAGAGCAGGTAACGCAATACCCAAACGTAAAATTTTATAACGGAGAGGCTATTGATGCACATAAAGAAGGTGAACTATTTGTAATAGAAACGAGTAACGGGGACATACACGCTGCCCGTAAATTATTATTTGCTACAGGCATAGTTGACATAATGCCTGATATACCCGGCGTTGAAGCTTGCTGGGGAATCTCCGTTTTACATTGCCCGTATTGCCATGGTTACGAGGTGCGCAACCAAGCCACTGCAATTTTCGCGTCGGGCGAGGTGGGGTTTGAGTTTGCCAGGATCATTAATAACTGGACAAAGGAACTCACCCTGCTCAGCAATGGGCCATCCCAGCTTAGCGGGGAACAGATTGCAACGCTTGCCAGGCGCAACATCAGCGTTAACGAAACGCCAATTGCTGAGATTATTCATAAGGATGGATATATCAGCAATGTTGCATTTAAAAATGGCGGGAGCGTTGCTGTAAGCGCTATGTATGCCAAGTTTCCATTCGGCCAAACCTGCCCGCTGCCCCAAAAACTGGGTTGCGCATTAACCGAGCATGGTTTTATTAAAATAGATGAGATGCAGGCAACAACGATAGGCGGTGTGTTTGCAGCGGGAGACAATACCACCATGTTCCGTTCCTTAGCTATCTCCATTGCTGCGGGTAATCGTGCCGGTGCCATGATCAATCACCAGATGATAAACGAGGATTTTTAAAACTGCGGCAATACCCCCTCTATTCCCCAACGTTCTTCTATCCCCAATCCAAACAGGGCAAAATCATATTTCACAGGATCTAATGGGTCGAGTTCGCGCAGGTTTTGGGTAAGTTGGAGGGCGGTTTGCCAGTCGGTTTGTTTGCGGGTGATTAGTTTTAGCTTGCGGGCCACGCGGTCTACATGCAAATCGCAGGGGCAAATTAGCTCTGCCGGACTAATGCGGTTCCAAATACCAAAATCTACGCCCTGCTCATCCTTCCTTACCATCCAGCGCAGGAACATGCACAACCGCTTACAGGTTGATTTCTGCGACGGCGAGGACACGTGTTTTTTAGTTCGGTTTGGGAAATCGGGCAGGGACATAAAGTAGGAACGGAAATGATTTAAAACCCCCTCCGCCCCCTGAAGGGGGAACTTTTGATTTGCGGCTTCATAATCCTGCTCCCCCTTCAGGGGGTTGGGGGGTACAAACGCTTCCTCTAATGATTCATGGCGCTCATAATGATGCCTGAAAAACGAAATAAAGTACAGCGTATCTATATCGTTAAAGGTACGGTGCTTAAAATGCAGCAGCTTCTTAAGATCGGGTTCCTCGTGATTGATGATGAAATCGTAAGGCGCACCATCCATCAGGGCGATGAGTTCTTTACACTTATTGATGATGGTAACCCGCTGCCCCCAGGCCAGCGTTGCGGCCCAAAAACCCATAATCTCGATGTCCTGCTTTTTTGTGAACAAGTGCGGGATGCTCACCGGGTCATTCGCGATGAACTCCGGGCGGTTGTATTGGGAGACTTTTTGGTCGAGGAAATGCTTAAGGGCAAGCCCCCCAGCCCCCTGAAGGGGGAGTTTTTGATTTGCTTTTTTAGCCATGCTAAAAATAAATCAAGGAATCGTCTCTGCCAATCGCCACAATTAGCTCAGTAAAGCGAATATCGACACTGCGGGCATCTTCAAGCTTACCTTCCAACTTAAAGAAACCTGCTTTATGACGGTGAAAACCGATAGCGAAACAGCTTATTAACCAATCACAAATACCGATAAAATCATTTTCGCCCCACTTGTTACTCTCGTCTATCATTCGATCTAAAGGCCATAAAGATATACAGCTATCACGCAACATATCCCACTCTTGAAATCCGTTAACTTGCAAATAAAATTCTTTAAAATCAGCCGGAAATTTAAAGTTTAGAGCCGCTTCAGCATTTTCTATCTCATCAATGGAAGCTGGAGGGTTTAGTTTAACACCCTCCAGCTTCCATTTTAAAATAACATCCTGAATCCAGTTCTCCATATGTACTACCTCAAAACTTTGCAGCTAACTTAGGATATTGCTTATCCACGGTTGCCTCGTCAAATAACTTCCCTTTTAATTTGTATTCCGCCTGGTAAGTATAAGGTATTTCCGAGCCGGTTTTTTGCTTATAAGCATTGGCCGCTGCGTACCTTATACCTTCCCAATCGTCTTCAGGTTTTATCCAATCCGCACAACTTTCCGGGTCGCGATAGGTGTCGTAAAATTTATTTTTCCCATGCCCAATCAGGTATCCGCGGAAATATTCAAAGCAGTCGTCAGAACAACCACCGTTAATTACGTAGGATGCACCCCACAATTTGGAAGTATAAGATGCAGCGAGTAGTGCGGTGAAAGTATTATTGAATTTGATGATCTGTTCTTTGTCCATGCGCGATAAAATTTTTTGCAAATGAGGTATTTGCTGCTGGTAATTGTTATTGGATTCAATTATCGATTGCTGGATAATTAACCAAAACGCATCCTCGTTTAACAACTTGCCACTCTTGTCTGATGCCGTTAAATAGGGGAATGTAGCGTACACTTTCGCAGCATCAGCGTTCTTTTTAGGTTGAGCGTTGCAAGCCGTAAAACCGATAAGACAAATTAGAAAAGCAACGTATTTCATAATTGGCAATAATGCGTCATTGCTTCGTGCCTGCAATGACGCGGTGGTTTATGTTTTCTGTCCTTCTTGATTCTTGCCTCTTATCTCTTGACTCTTCTTAAGCCAGCGCCTGTTTCAAATCCTCCAGCAAATCTTCAATATCCTCCACGCCTACACTTAAGCGCAGCAGGTTATCTACCACACCGGCTTTGTCGCGCTCGGCTTTGGGGATGCTGCCGTGCGTCATGCTTACGGGGTGGTTGATGAGTGATTCTACGCCGCCTAAGGATTCGGCCAGGGAAAATACCTTAAATGAGCCTGCAATGCGGAAAGTTTCCTGCAGGTCGGCATCTTTTAGTACGATGGAGATCATGCCGCCAAAATCGCGCATTTGCTTTTTGGCAACCTCGTGGTTTGGCGAATCGGGGAAGCCCGGCCAGTAGATCTTCTCTACCCTTGGGTGATCTTTTAAAAACTCGGCTACCGCCCTGCCATTCTCGCAATGCGCTTTCATACGCAGGTGCAGGGTTTTGATGCCGCGCAGTACCAGGAAGCTGTCCATAGGGCCTGGTGTGGCACCGCAGGCGTTGTAGATGAACCAGAGCTTTTTGTACAGCTCCTCGTCGTTCAGCATCAGGGCACCCATTACCACATCGCTGTGGCCGCCAATGTATTTGGTTACCGAATGCATTACCACATCTGCACCCAGATCTATCGGGTTTTGCAGGTAGGGCGAAGCAAAAGTATTATCAACCACAAACAACAAATTATTAGCCTTGCTGATCTTGCCGATAGCCGCTATATCCACCACCTGCATGGTAGGGTTTGTAGGTGTTTCTATCCAGATGAGTTTGGTTTTATCGTTGATGTACTGGTTGACGATCTCCGGGTTGCTCAGATCCAAAAAATGGAACTTGATGCCATAGTTGGCGAAGATCTTGGTAAAGATACGGTAGGAGCCGCCGTAGAGGTCGTTGCCGGTAATTACCTCGTCGCCGGGTGCCAGCAGTTTCATTACGGCGTCGGTTGCACCCATACCGCTGGAGAATGCCAGTCCGTATTTTGCGTTTTCCAGGGCCGCTAAGCAGTCTTCCAGCGCTTTGCGGGTTGGGTTTGTGCCGCGCGAATACTCGTACCCCTTGTTATCTCCCGGCGTTTTTTGCCAGTAGGTAGAGGTTTGGTATATCGGCGTCATGATAGCGCCTGTAGTTGGATCGGGCTCTTGCCCTGCGTGTATTGCTTTTGTTGCGAATTTCATGGTTGGTGAGTGGTTGATTGGGTTAATTGGTGAGTGGTTGCGTAACGGAGAGTGGTTGATTGGGTTGAGTGGTGAATAGTTCCATCAACTCAACCATTCTCT
>CBFGNE010000221.1:0-6431 GCA_965649995.1 uncultured Mucilaginibacter sp. | reverse complement strand
CTTTTTCTCGGGGATATCCTCCTATCTGGTTCCGCATAAATTTTTTAAAAAGGACGTGGAACTTTTTTACCGCCGCGACCATTACTACCTCATCTGGTTCAATAACCTCGAAAACCCGGAGCTGATCAATATTAAGGACATACAAAAGGTGAGAACTTTAAAGTTGCTGAAACAGTTTCCCGAGGGGGCGATATACGAATACGACGGTCGGCTAAATGCAAATTAAAAGAATGGTAGTAAGGAAAATTGCAGCGTTAACAATATCGAATAATGAATTTTGAATATCGAACGCCGAAGTTTTTTTTCCTTCATTATTCGATGTTGGGCATTCGGTGTTCGATATTAGGATCGTATTTAATCCTTTAACTCAATGCATTAGCCAGAGGGTTAACTGTTTATAAAAATGCCGCGCAAATTTTAACCGCTCCGGTAACCACCCAACGCAAAATTTCAGCTTTTTCCGTATCTTAAGCGCACATCCGATCCTTGTACTATGAAATACAGATCTTATATTATAGATACCGCCCTGGTAATTTTGGGCATTTTCTCCGCCGGTATGGGGCTTAAGGGCTTCTTGCTCCCCAGCCATTTTATTGATGGTGGCGTAACCGGTATTTCCATATTACTGGCAGATGTTACGCAAGTGCCCTTATCCATATTGATATTCGTCATCAACTTGCCATTCCTGTTTTTAGGCTACCGCAAACTTGGGCTTAATTTTGCCATCAGGAGCGCACTGGCCATTGGCGGGCTGGCGCTGGTGTTAGCATTTATAAAATTCCCCGATGTTACGCCGGACAAATTACTTACGGCGGTATTTGGCGGCGTGTTCATTGGCGCAGGCATTGGCCTTGCCATACGTGGCGGCGCGGTATTGGATGGCACCGAAATAGCGGCCGTGCTTGTGAGCAAGAAAACGCAGATAGTGCGCGTAAGCGATGTAATATTAACCCTAAACGTTTTTATATTTATAGCTGCCATTTTTGTTTTAGGGGTTGAGGAAGGGCTGTACTCCATACTTACCTACCTTTCGGCATCTAAAATGATCGATTTGATATTAAATGGTTTAGAACAATACACCGGTATAACTGTGGTATCGGTAAAAGGCGCAGAAATACGGCACGCCATCACCCAAAACCTGGGCCGCGGCGTAACCGTTTACGAAGGCAAAAGCGGCTACGGTAAAGACGGGCATATCAATGCCCCGCGAGAAATCATCTTTACGGTGGCTACCCGCTTAGAGGTACCTTTAATAAAACGCGAGATCTTAAAGATAGACCCCTCCGCCTTTATTGTACAGCAAAGCGTGGATGATACTACGGGCGGCTTGCTGAAGAAGAAAAAGCATTGAGGAAGAGTCAAGAAACAAGAGACAAGAAACAAGAAACAAGAGACAAGAAACAAGAGACAAGAGTCAAGAAACAAGAGACAAGAGACAAGAATCAAGAGACAAGACGAATCATGAAAAACATTTTCGCATTAATTATGGCATTGCTGCTTTCAACGGCTTGTTTCGCGCAGCAAAAAGCAACGGTAACATTAGTAAACCCGGCGGTGGTTGCCACGCCAAAAGGTTATTCGCACGTAGCAGTGATTGATTTGGGCACGAGCAAAATGCTTATCCTATCCGGGCAGGTGCCACTGGATAAAGACGGTGCCTTAGTTGGAAAGGGCGACGCAGCCAAACAGATAGAGCAAACCTTCGCCAATATAAAAGCCATTGTAGAAAGCCAGGGAGGCACCATGGGCGATGTGGTGAAACTTGGCTACTACCTCCTGGATGTGGCCAACATCCAAACCCTGCGCAACATCCGCGATAAATATATTGATGTAAACCACCCTCCCGCCAGCACACTGGTACAGGTAAGCAAATTATTCCGCGATGATGTTTTGGTGGAAATAGAAGCAACAGCAGTGATAACGAAGAAGCCCTAGAGACGCAATATTTTGCGTCTCCCGCAGGACAGGCGAACATATCATTAAAACGCAGGCATTCGTTCAGAGGCACATCAAACTTATTTGCCCACCGCCTGTTATATCTACCTAAAGCCCCAATACCATGAGAACAATAACAGTAGAAGGCAGCCCCGAAGGGATGACCGCTATAATGGTACCCAAATCAGAAACCAACTACCACGATCATGACATCGTAACCCTGCAATCTGCCGATGGCAATCATTCGGTAGAACGCACAATTTTCCGTATTGTGGATGGCGGAGAAGGCCACTGGGAATTGCAATTCGAATAAATTAATGCCCCCATATTGGGGGCATTTTGCTTATTTCTCTTTTGTAAATACAAACTCCCCGCCGCCCTGTTTCAGGGTAAACTGGCCGTCTGCCGGCCTAAACTCCATTACTACTCCCGCCCTTTCGAAAGTGAATTTATTAGGATCACTTGTTGCATCCAACGGAAAAGATGATTGCCCCGTAGCCTGGGCCATAAGCGTATTACCGTCTTTAGTCACAGTTATTTTGATGGGAAGATTTGGGCAGGCATATGTACCTGTAAATTTATCCAGGTCGACGCCTTTGCCGGCGGTAAACGACGGGATGGTAAACGGCACTTTAAAATAGCTGCTCAGAGCCGCGATGCCGATATCGTTAATATTATAGCTTCCGCCGTTTTTTATGTAGCAAACCGCCAGTTTCTCATCAGGGAAATAGCCCAGCGAGGATAGAAAACCATCTATCCCGCCATTATGCCCGTAACCGGTATGGCCGTTAAAAGGCATAACAAACAGCGGCATACCAAAGTGGTCTTGCTGCGCCTTCATTTTCTCCAGGCTGGCAGCGCTCAGCAATTTCCCGTTAAACAGGGCGTATATAAAGGCATTAAGGTCTGTTGGGGTTGATACCATGGAACCTGCGCCTGCCGGGATGCTCATATCGGTTTCGGGGTTTTGCTTCCAGTCGTTGCCATGTTCAAAAGATAAGGCCTCGTTTTTGGCGGCGCTTGCTTTGCCTCCGTAATAGGTATCCTTTAAACCTATCTTATCAGTAATCCTGGCCTTCACAATATCTGCATAAGGCTTACCGGTTATCTTTTCTACAATGTACCCTAATAACAGAAAATTTGTATTGCTGTATTCATCTTTAATACCCGGCTCAAAATCAATCGGCATGGCCTTAATACGATCTAGCATTTGCTCGTGCGTTTGCGGGATAGCCTCGTAACTGCCATAAGCAGCATCGTTGGTGAAGTTATGCAAACCGCTGTGGTGGTTCAGCATATTGGCAATAGTAATTTTTGCCGCGTTGGGTATTTGCGGGTAAAATTTATCAAGCGTAGTTTCCAGCGTGAGTTTTTTCTCTTCTATCAACTGAAAAACCATAATGCCGGTAAATATTTTGCTGATAGAGCCGATGCGGTATTTAGTGTGGGCATCTGCAGGATGGCTGCCACCAGCCGCAACAAAGCCAACAGATTTTTGATAGATCACCTTGCCGTCTTTTGAGATAGCCAGGCTACCCATTGTTTTATTGTTTGCGGCAAGCACATCCAGCAGGCTATCCAGTTTAGGTTTGTTAATATCCTGTGCCCTAACTGCGCTGCCCAGGCATAACGGAAGTATTAAAAGTGCAAGTATTTTCTTGATCACGTTGGTAGGTTTTAGGAATGTATTAATTGGAGTAGGATTTGCGGCAAATGTTACCAAAAGTACTGAAATTATACTTAAGCGTAGCGTATCGCAGTTGAATGCTCAGCACACCCATGGCGAGGCCAGTCTGGATTTTAGGAAACCCCACAATTTCTCTTCGGTTAATTGTATTTTGTTAAATAACGTTAAACGACACAATTTTTCACGGTTCTGCCGTTTCAGGTACTCAACAAAAAAAATATATAATGAACAAGAAAACAACACTCTTCGCACTCCTTTTAACGGCATTCGCCTTATTTACCGGCGTTCGTTCCAACGCGCAGTCCATCCAAAAAAGCAAACTTCGGTTCGGAATTGGTTTAGATGGGCTATTGCCTGTTGGCAACTTAAGCAACACCACCAATTTTGGTTTAGGTGTAACTCCCCGTCTGCAGTACGGTATAGCAAACAATGTAGCCCTAACCTTTACATCAGGAATTTATCACTTTTTCCCGAAAGACCTCTACTTTCAAAACGGCACACAATCTATTAAATACCAAACTGATTTAGACCTTATCCCGGTGAAGCTGGGCATCAAAGCATTTATAACTTCAAATATTTACATCGGTGCCGAAGCAGGTATAGGTTTCCAGGTTGATAACGGCGGCGGTGATTCAAAATTTCTGGCTTCAGGCGGCATTGGCTACGCAAGCAAAAAGTGGGACATTGGAGCGCGTTACGAAAGCTTCGCTGGTAATGGTTATCGAAACGGGATAATTGGTTTGCGTATAGCTTACGGTTTCGGCTTGTAGTGAATATATTGGATACCCCCCCTTTCATAACTGTAAGGAGGGGTATTTACTATTTGCTGCCATTACCCTCTTAGCAACCGGATGCGGAGCACTGGGTCTATGCGGATACGAGAAAGTCGTTGATTTCGGACATTATTTAAAACGGATCATAGATAACATCTCGCCCTTTTCCAATTCGTGCGCGGCGTAGTACAAGCTTAGCTCGTGGCCGGCCTTTTTCTTTTGCCAGTGCAGCAGCTCTTTTACCGGCACCGTCATTCGTTGGCCGGCATCTGCAAATGTCCATTTAAACAGGGTTTCGCCCAGCTCGTCTTTCAGCGTAATACTGCGGCTCGTGCCCGTGCCTTTATTTCCGCAATGGGTGTAGGCTATCTGCAACTGGTCGTCCTCCTTGGCTTTGTCCAGCGGCAATACCCGCAGATTTAAGGGCTGGTTTACATATTGCTTGGCCAGCAATTTGTTATTTAAATAAAACTCGTAATAGTCAAGCCCAAAGCGATTCGCGGAACTTGATGTGGTAAAACCAAGCGTAATGAGCGCAATCAGCAGCGCTCCCATAAATTTAATCTTTTTCATAATATTTGTTTTTTAGGCAATAGTAGAGCGATAGTCTGGGCGGGCAAAAATTAGTAGAGCAACAACCAAAATAGTAGATGTAATGATTAGGTCGCTGGCGACAAATTGGTGTAGAGACGCATTATTCTGCGTCTCCCGCAGAGCAAGCGAGCATTCGTTTAATAACATACATTCGTTCAGAGACAGAAAATATTGTGCCGCTACGTTTATCTCCCCTCACCAAAAAATTCTCCCCAATCCCTTTAATGCTAATTAATTCTAATAACTTTATATTTGCAATAAAACGTGCGGAGAAAGCAGGATGCCAGTAAAAGGAAACCAGTTCAGAACAAATAGCTTTAAGGATGATGATGCACCACGCAAGCCGGGCGCTAAAACCGAAAGGCCAAAACCTATAAAACAACAGGCTGAGCGCCTGCCCATTTTCGATCTGCGCGACGGGCGTATCCTAAAAATAACGGGGCTGTTTTTTTTAGTGCTGTCTATCTTTTTCCTGATAGCATTTACCTCGTATTTATTTACCTGGCAGCAAGACCAAAGCTACGTGTCGCCTGCAAACGGCGGCTGGCATAACATGTTCAAATCCAGTAAAGAACTTATCGAAAGCGGCATAACCAACCCTATTGATAACTGGCTGGGCGTATTTGGCGCGCTGCTGGCAAACCAGTTTGTTTACGAGTGGTTTGGCGTGGCCTCGTTCCTGTTTGTCTTCATTTTCTTTGTTATCGGCTTTTGGCTGGTGTTTAAAATAAAGCTATTCTCCGTTGCCAAAATGCTGGCTTATAGCCTTTTTGCCATTGTATTTTTATCGGTAACTATTGGTTTCATACACGCCATGGTAGCAGACTACCCTCACTTTTTAGAGGGCGAATTTGGCTACTGGAGCAACCGCCTGCTAAGCGTACAGGTAGGCCACGCCGGCACCGGCGGCATACTGGCATTTGCAGGTTTAACCGTGCTGGTGATTGCTTATAATATAGATTTTAAACTACCCGCCCGTAAAGACAGGAGCACCAATCCCATTGAGGTTAACGAGGTTTCGCCAGAACCGGTTGATTTGGAGGATGAAGATGTATCCTTACCGGTGGAGTGGCCAACAGGCAACCGCCCACGGACAACCGTAAACCAAACACTGGTAAATACCGAGCCGCTAAAACAGCAGCCCATGGTGCAAAATGTGAGCAAACACGAACCATTGGTTTTAACGCCCGAGCCATACGCGCCGAGCGAGCCCGAGGAAGATAATGAGATACCGCTGACCATTGACGTAGTACGCCCTACCCCTATTTTAAACATCGAAAAAAGCGACGACGATAAAGCACAATCGCTGGTTGACCAGTTTGGCACGTACGACCATAAGCTGGAGCTGGCATCGTACAAATACCCTACGCTGGATCTGTTAGAGAACTACGGCTCCAACAAGATACAGCTAAACAGCGACGCACTCGAGGCAAACAAAAACA